>NZ_FQUI01000021.1 GCF_900129175.1 Marinitoga hydrogenitolerans DSM 16785 | reverse complement strand
AATTTTTGAACTTTTCTATATGATTTTTTAGCCATTTTTAACAACATTAGAATTTTAAGAATAGCTTTATCTGAAAATTCTTTTTTTCTACCAAATGAGTATTTCGGTTCGTTAAAAAATATATCTATAATATTGAAAATAAATAAAATTTCTTTTTTTACAAAAGATGTATTGATTTCTATTCTTTTTTGTGCTAACATTGAATTGGGCACTCCTTTCTTTTGTTTTTTGGCTCAATTCAATGTTTCTACATTGAATCAAGGAGTGCCTTTTTTGCTTCTTACTAATTGGACGTCCTAAAATTAAATATATTTTCATTAAGGAGGGGTTTTATGAGAAAACTATTGGTAGTTTTTCTTTTAGTGATTTCTGTTTTGGGATTTTCTGTTGTGAAAAATGTAATTTATATGGTTGGAGATGGAATGGGAATTAATCAAGCTATGCTTGCAAGTTATTTAGAAGGAAGATTAATGAATTTTATGAAAACACAAAACATAGGAATTGTTACAACTTTTTCTGCAAATAGTAATGTTACGGATTCTGCAGCTGCAGGTACAGCACTATTTTCTGGATTTAAGACTAATAACGGAATGATTGGTATGTTACCAGATGGAACAGTTGTTCCAACAATTGCTGAAATTGCAGCTAAAAATGGTGTAAAAATAGGTGTTATATCAACATCCAGAATAACACATGCTACTCCTGGAGCAGTTTATGGTCATGTAGAAAGTAGAGGAGACGAAAACACTCTAGCAGAACAATTAGTAAATAGTCCAATAACTGTTGCATTTGGAGGTGGATGGAGACATTTTATACCAACTGGTGGAAAAAGAAAGGATGGAAAAGATCTAATAAAATTAGCTAAAGAAAAAGGCTTTGATTACATTAATACTAAAGAAGAATTATTAAATTACACAGGTGAAAAAGTTTTAGGTTTATTTAATTATAGTCATCTTCCAGCAGCTTCTGATAGAGTTAATGAGCCAATGTTAGCAGACATGACAAAGAAAGCATTAGAAGTATTGTCTAAAGACAACGATCCTTTCTTCTTAATGGTTGAAGGATCTCAAATTGATTGGGAAGCTCATGGAAATGATCCTTATGGATTATGGAAAGAGGTATTAGAATTTGAAAAAGCATTTGATGTTGTTATGGAATTTGTTAAGAATAATCCAGATACATTAGTAATAGTGACAGCTGATCACGAAACTGGAGGATTAGGTCTTTCAACAGGTGGATATTACTTTGATGTTGAAATGATAAGAAAATTTACTAAAAATACAGACTTTATTTCTAAACAATCAAATAAAGATAAAGCTAAACTTGTAGACTTAGTAAAAAAATATTATGGTATTGAATTAACAGATGAAGATATGGAATATTTTGATAGTTTGATGAAAGAACAAAGTGGTTCATATTATGCTTTCCCAAATTCTATAGGTAGAGTTGTTAGCAAAAAAGCACATTTAGGTTGGACAACATTTGCTCATACAGGGGCACCAGTAGCTGTATATGCTTTTGGTGCAGGAGCAGAAAATTTCAACGGTTTTTACGATAATACAGAAATAGTTAGAATTATAGGTAGATTAGCAGGATATCCAGTGATTTATCCAGTTTTTGAGCTTCCAGCATCAGGAGCGCATTAAGTTTAAAATTAAAATCAGGCTTCTTTAAAAATTAGAGAAGCCTGATTTTTTTATTTCTTCAAATATTCTTTTAACTTTTTAATATCTTCTGGATTCAATTTTTTAATATCTCCAGGATTTACAACTTCCTTAATTGACCATGGGCCAAATTTAATACGTTTTAATTTTAAAACATTAAAACCAAGAACTTTGAACATAAGTCTGACCTGACGTTTTTTCCCTTCATGTATGCTTAAAGTGACTTCTGAATATTTTCCTTTTTTTTGTGCTTTTTCAATTTTAGCTGGTTGAGTTTTATATCCACCCTCAATAATAATACCTTCTTCTAATTTTTTTAAATTGTTTTCCTTAATATGTTTATTTAACAAAGCTTTATAAGTTTTATATATTCGTTTTTTTGGATGAAGAAGTAAATTTGCTAAATCACCATCATTTGTTAAAAGCATTAATCCAGAAGTATTATAATCCAATCTCCCAACATGAAAAACTTTTTCTTTTATTTTTCCTTGTATTAAATCAGTTATAGTTTTTCTACCTCTGTCATCTTTTAAAGCAGATAGGTAACCAATAGGTTTATGAATTAAATAATATACATAATTTTCAGCCTCTGAAATTTTATCTTTCACATGAATTTTTTTTCCATGAATTTCTATTATATCTTCTTCAACAACCTTAAACCATGGTTCTCTAATAATTTCCCCATTAACCTTAATCTTACCAGATACAATTAAATTACCAATTTCTCTTCTAGAACCTTCACCTATTTTTTGAAGGAATGTTTGAAGCTTTATCAATTTTAGCACCTCTTAATTCATTTATAGTTTTTTCAGGTAATAATTCAAAAAACATTTCTGAGAGATCATATATATATCTATTTTTGGTATTTTCTTTTCTTTTTTTCACAATTAACCCCATTTCCATCAATTTTTTAATTTGATGATAAGAAGATTTTCCTCTGGATTTTTCTATTTCAACAGTAGAGGATGGGCCATTTAAAAGTAGAATAGCTAATATTTCAAATTGAGCTTCAGTAAGTGAAAAAACTCTTGGTCGTGGATTTAAAATAGATTTAATCTCATTTTTTATTGTAAATCTATATTTTCCTTCGAAATTCTCTAATTCTATGCCATGTATTTCAGAATTATAATGTTCCCATATGTCTATAAGGATGGAATTTATTTTTTCCTCGGTTTCGTTTAACTTTTCAGCAATTTCTTTTGAAGTGAATCCAGATGATTTAGAAAAAAGCATAGCTTCTATAATAGGCATAAGATGCTTATTTTGCACTTGCCGCCACCTCTTCTGCATTTTTTATAAATTCATAATTTTCATTTACATAATGTAAACCATTTCTAACAAGAACTAAAGATGCAAGAAAATAAACTATAAATGTTAGTCTTTCTTTATTTGAAATTATATATAATTCTTTTAAAGTAAACTTATCTTTGACTTTTAATTCTTCAATAGCTTCTTCAACAGTGAAACTTTCTCTTAATATTTCTAACTTTTGTTGGATTTGTAAATAATCATTCATATATAATTCTAATTGATTATGTATTTTATTTTTATCGAACCTTGAAGCTTTTATTCTTACAGTTTTTTTAAAATTATTTTTTCCGAAATCTTTTTGTAATTTTTCCATTGTTTCTTTTATTTTTTCATAATCTTCAATAATATTATAAAGAGTATTTCTTTCTCGTGTAAATTCTTTATCTTCTTCAGCGCTCGGTAACAACTCTTTAGATTTCAATAAAGTTAAGTAGGAAGCGATTCTCAAAAATTCGCCAATATCATCAAGGTTATCATAATTTTTTTCAACATAAGCGTTAAAAATATCAGCAATTTTAGAAACA
This sequence comes from Marinitoga hydrogenitolerans DSM 16785, assembly GCF_900129175.1. Classification (NCBI taxonomy): domain Bacteria; kingdom Thermotogati; phylum Thermotogota; class Thermotogae; order Petrotogales; family Petrotogaceae; genus Marinitoga; species Marinitoga hydrogenitolerans. The sequence continues at coordinate 32,788 of NZ_FQUI01000021.1, read as the reverse complement.
GACAATAACCTCACAGGAATTTTTTTTTCTTTAATTAGTTGAACTAAAACTTCAAAAGGACCTGAAAATATATCCAATTCAATGTTTAAATCAGAAAACATATGTTTTCACCACCTAAGATTCATTGCCTCCCTGACTTCTGTTAATGTTTTTTTAGCAACCTCAGAGGCTTTTTTGTTACCATCATGAATAACGTTTAATACGTCTTCATCAGAAATTTTTTCGTATTTTTCCCATATAGGTTTTAATCTTTCTTCCATGTTTTTTAATAATAATTTTTTACATTGAACGCATCCAATTTCAGCTGTTTTACAACCTTTTACAACCCAATCAAGTTCTTCTTGATTATATGTAAATGCCTTATGATAATCCCAAACAGGGCATTTTTCAGGATCTCCTGGATCTGTTCTTCTCATTCTTGCAGGATCAGTCATCATGGGCATAACTTTTTTCTTTAAAGAATCACTTGTTTCATCTATCATTATAATATTACCATAACTCTTTGACATTTTCCTTCCATCTGTGCCAGGAAGTTTTGGTATTCGTGTAACAATAGGGTTAGGTTCTGGGAAAATTTCTTTATATAAGCTATTAAATCTTCTTGCAATTTCTCTGCTTAATTCAATATGATATAATTGATCTTCACCAACAGGAACACCAGTTGCTTTATAAATCAAAATATCAGCAGTTTGTAATACAGGGTATGTTAAAAATCCAGCAGTAGATAGATCTCTATTTGAAAGATTTTCCTTCAGTTCTTTATATGTTGGAATTCGTTCCAATCTATTTACAGAAACAAGCATATTAAATAATAAATATAATTCTGCATGTTCTTTTATAGCTGATTGAACAAAAATCACAGATTTTTCTGGATCAAGTCCAGTAGCTAAATACCCTCTAACTATATCAAGTGTTGATTGATATATAATATGACTTTCTTCTTTATGTGTAGTCAAAGCATGCCAATCTGCAACAAAGAAAAAAGTTTCATTTCCATTATCTTGCAATTTTTTCCAATCTTCTAAAACTAAAACATGTCCCAAATGCAATTTTCCTGTTGCGCGCATACCACTTAATATTCTCACAGAATCCTCCTCCTTTTTTCTAAATACTTCTTTAATTTTACCACATTTTGTGGTATTATATAATAAGAAAATATAAAAATTTAGGGAGGTATCTTTAATGTCAGAAAATCCACAAAGAAAAATGAGTTCATCAAATTTTATAATAATAGGATTAATATTTATTGCCGGGATTAGTATTATTAATATATTTATGGCCAGAAGTGCAAAAGTTAATTTTGATATAGTAGAGAATGATAATTATTATTATATTCAAGATAATGGAAATGTTACAATGTTATCAGAAGTTGTTGTTCAAGCCAAAGATGAAAAATCTTATAATAATTTGTTGTCCAGTTATAAAAAACCAGATTCAGAAAAAAGAAAAGTCTATGAAGATTTTATAGATAATTTAACTAAAAAAACGGGAAGAATATTTGAATTAATTAGTGTTCAAACAACGGTAACTGTTAGTGATAGATATAAAATTAAAGTTATTGAAAAATCAGAAATAAAAGGATTTGTTCAAAATATAGGAAATAATAGATATGAATTCTCTTTAATGGATCAAAAAATAAACTTAGAAAATGCCACATTATATGTTTATAAACCAGATAATTGGGAATTTATAAAAGTTATTCCAAATCCAACTGAAATTACAGATAATTATCTTTTATGGAAGAATACAGGAGAAATTCAATTTCCAAAAATTACTTTAGAAAGGAAATAAAAATGGTAACATTTATTATTTTTATATGGTTAATTATATTGTCTGTCGTTTCTTTAATTAATTTATCTCTTTTGATTTCCTTATGGAAAAAATTTAATAATTTTTCAATAACAATTGATTCTTCTATAGAAGATCAATCGAATACGTTGTTGGCAAGGTTTCAAAAAATAACCTCTTCTAGATTGCGTGCATTAGATAATAAAATAGAAATACTTGATCAATTAATTAGGGATGCAGATGAAGCATATATGAAGTCATTTTCAATGCTTACTGATTTAGAAAAGAAAAATGATGAATTAAAAAGAGTTAAAACAGTTGAAAGAGCAAAAAGAGAAAGATCACATTTTTCATCAGTTGATTCTGAAAAAGTAGAAATTCCAGAGCCCGTAAAAAAAGAAGAAAAACATTTTGTGAATGAATATTATCATCTTCAAAATAGTTTCAAAAATTCAAATTCTTCAGATATTCAAAGTGAATCAAAAGAAAAAAACAAAAATCCTGAGCAAATATTAAAAGAAAAAATTATTGAATATTATAATAAAGGCATGGGTATAAATGAAATTGCAAAAATGTTAGATAAAGGATCTGGAGAAATAAAATTAATAATAGACTTGTATTATAAAAATCCCCTTAAATAAGGGGATTTTTATAATAGGAATCCTTTAATTAGATTACAGTATATTTTAAATTTTTCTAAAAATGCAGCATGACCTGAATTTTTTATAACAACAAGATTTGATGTTTTGATTTTTGAATTAATATATTCCATATCCTTAACAGGAGTAAGAATATCTTCTTCTGCAGCAATCAATAATGTTGGTACATTAATTTTTTCTATTTTATTTGAAACATCAAAAGTAGTATTCGAAGAAATTAGTCTAATAAAAGAATCAAACCATTCTTTTGTTAATATATCTTTAAATAACTTTCTTCTATTCATCAACCATTCCAATTTTTCATTATAAAAAGTTTTAGAGTATATAAAAGGTAAAGCCAAATCAAAAAAAATTTCACCATCATACGTTTTTGCAGCAATTTTCCATGCTTCGCCAATTGCATATAGATAATTATCAATTTTATAAGTAGTATTTGATAATATCAATTTATCTATCATTTTTTGATATTTTATAGCAAATAATTCTGCAACCTGACCTCAATATGATAATCCTAAAATATTTACTTTTTCTAAACCAAGATGAATTATAAAATTATGTAAGTCTTCAACATGAATGGATATGTCATAATCTTCTTCTAATTTTTCTGATCTTACCTGATCTCTCATATCATATACAATAATTTTAAAATATTTACTCAAAACTTTAATATGAGATGCCCAACTTAAAGTGTTCATCATTATACCATTAAGCAAAATAAGTGGTTTTCCTTCACCATAAATTTCATAATATATCCCTTTTTTTTCAAAAAACATATGAATCACCTCTCAAAAATGTGTTATAAAAAATTATAACACATATTAACATAACATAAATCTTTTTAAATTGAAGATTTTATTTTATAAATAAGAATATAATTGTTGAATCTGCTTTAATCAGTTATAAAGCGATTTTATAAAAAATGTAAAAAGAGATATAATGAGAAGTGGTTCATCATTCATGAGAAATGATTCATATTTATTTGTATTTATTAAAAGTTTGTATAATGGAAATTGAGGTGATCATATGAATGTTGGAATATTAAGTATAGGGATATACCTTCCAGAAAGTTTTATTACAGCAGAAGAAATTTCTGAAAAAACAAAAATACCAGTTGATGTAATAAAAGAGAAATTTGGAGTTATAAAAAAACCAATTCCTGGTCCGAAAGATACAACGAGTTATATGGGGATTAAAGCAGCACAACAAGCTATAGAAAGAGCAGGAATAAAATCAGAAGATATAGATTTAGTTATATGGAATGGTGGTCAACATAAAGATTATCCATGTTGGTTAGCTGGGCTGAAGATTGCGGATGTATTAGGAGCTAAAAATGCATGGTCATTTGATATGGAAGCTATGTGTGGCTCAATGATGAGCGCTATGGAAGTTGCAAGATCAATGATGTTAGCAAATGAAGATTTAAAAATTGTATTATTAGTTAGTGGCTACAGAAATGGTGATTTAATTAATTATAATGTAAAAGAAACATCTTTTATGTTTGACATAGGTGCAGGTGGAGCCGCCATGATTTTAAAAAAGGATTATAATGAAAATGTTATTTTAGGTACAGCCTTTAAAGGTGATGGTTCTTTTTCCGAGGATTGTGTTGTAGAGGTTGGCGGAACAAAAAATTGGCCTATGAAAAAAGAAGATGTAGAAAAATTTCATTTTGTTGTTAAGGATGCGGAAAGCTTTAAAGAAAAATTAAAGAAAAAAACAATGCCGAATTTCTATTATGTAATAGATAAAGCTTTGGAAAAGTCAAACCTTGAAAGAAAAGATATTGATTATTTAGCTATTTTACATTTTAAAAGATCTGCACATTTATCTGTTCTTGATGAATTAGGATTAAAAAAATCTCAAAGTACATATTTGGAAGAATATGGACATATTGGGCAAAATGATCAGGTGCTGTCTATAGAATTAGGTTTAAAAAGTGGAAAAATAAAATCTGGAGATAAAGTAGTTCTTGTAGGAGCAGGATTGGGTTTTGTATGGGCTTCTGCGGTAGTACATTGGGGCAAATATGAGGGGTGATAAAATGTGGAAAGATGAATATAATAAAAAATTAAGAAGTATTGAAGATGCTATATTATCTTTGCCAAAAAAAGCAACTATAATTACAGGATTGGCTTCTGCTGAAGCACAAGGTTTATTGGGAAATTTACATGAATACAAGTCGCACTTCGAAAATTTGAAAGTAGTAACTTGTTTGAATATGAAAGAATATGATTTTTTTATGAATGAAGAATATGAGAATGTTTATAATAATCATTCATGGTTTTTAAGTCCGCCAACAAGAAAAGCTAAAAAATTAGGATTAAAGACAGTAGATTTCGTTCCAAACAATTTACATATGGCTGGTACAGATAAATTAATGTCTGAAAAAGAGAATGGAAATATTGTAATTTTTTGGGGAACTGTGACTCCTATGCATGAGAAAACAGGATATTTTAATTTAGGTATTTCCAATGTATATGAAATGGAGGTTTTAGAAAAAGCAGATATAGTAATATTAGAAGTAAATGATAAATTCATCTGGACTCATGGAGAAACTCAAGTACACATTTCACAAGTTGATTATATTGTTGAAAATTCATGGGAGATTCCAGAATTACCAATAGTCGAACCTTCTGAAACAGAAAAAATTATTGCAGAATATATATCTGAATTGGTTGATGATGGTTCAACATTGCAAATTGGAATAGGCGGAATACCTAATGCAGTAGCAAAACTTTTAAATCATAAAAAAGATTTGGGAATACATACAGAAATGTTTACTGAATCGATGATTGATTTATTTGAGGCTGGAGTCATAACCAATATGAAAAAAACATTATGGAAAGGAAAATTTATATGTACATTTGCATTGGGAACAAAAAGAATGTATGAATGGTTAGATAATAATCCTGGTGTTTGGATAATGAGAGGAAATTATGTAAATGATCCATATGTTATATCAAAAAATGAAAACATGGTAAGTATAAATACTGCGATAACTGTAGATTTAACAGGTCAAGTATGTTCTGAATCAATAGGTCCGAAACAATATTCTGGAACAGGAGGGCAGCTTGATACTCATAGAGGAGCTGTAATGAGTAAAAATGGAAAAGGGATTATAGCATTAAGGTCAACTGCTAAAAAAGGAACTATATCAACTATAGTTCCAATGTTACCTCAAGGTTCTTTTGTAACAGTACCAAGGCAAGATTTGGATTATGTTGTTACTGAATATGGTATTGCGCATTTAAGAGGTAAAAGTTTTAGAGAACGTGTAAAAGCATTAATAAACATATCGCATCCTGAATTTAGAGAAGAGTTAGCAAAAGAAGCAAAAAGATTGGAATATTTATAATAAAAAGGGGGTAAAAATCATGAAAAAGGTATTATTAGTAGTTTTTAGTATTATTTTGATGTTGTCAATAGTTTATGCCGAAGTAGGAGTTACCGATACAGAAATTAAAATAGGTACATTCCAAGCAATGTCAGGACCAGTTGCAGTTATTGGTCAAAGTGTTGCAAATGGTATGAATGCTTATTTTAACTATGTTAATGATAATGGGGGAATTTTTGGAAGAAAAATCAATCTAATTATTGCTGATGATCAATTTAATCCGGCTAAAACTACTGTAGAAGTAAAAAGATTAGTTGAAAATGATAAGGTTTTTGCATTAGTTGGAGGTTTAGGTACACCGGGTAATCTTGCTGTTATGAATTATGTAAATAATTCCAAAGTGCCGTATGTTTATCAAGCAAGTGGTTCTTCATTATTAGCAATACCACCAAAGAAATATATATTTCCTGTACAACCAAATTATACTTTGGAAGGAAATATAGTAATGAATTATTTAGTAAAAACAAAGAGAGCAAAAAAAATTGCAATAATATATAGAAATGATGATGCAGGGAAGGAATTTTTAAATTCTGCTGTTGAAACATTAAAAAATAAATATAATATGAAACCCGTTGAAACAATAGCTATTAATCCAATAGCAAATGATTTTTCGACAGAAATAACAAAATTAATAGCAAAACGACCGGATGCTATAGCAGTTATGTTATTCATTCCACAATCTGTTAATTTTGTAAAACAGGCAAAGCAATATGGATTACAAAGGCAAAAATATGTATTAACATATGCAAATTCAGATGTTTCTTATATTTTATTAGCTAAAGAAGCTGCAGAAGGTGTAGAAGCTATGGCTTGGGTAAATGTGGATTTTTCAAAACCTGATTTAAAAGTATTTCAAATATATCGAAAATATTTTGATCAAATGCCAAATGCATATGCAATAGCAGGAATGATTGCAGCAGAGGTTTTTGTAGAAGCAGTAACTAGAGCAGGAGAAGATTTAACAAGAGAAAATTTAGTAAAAGCATTAGAAAGTATGAATAAATGGACAGGAATGTTAGCACATGAGATTACATATAAGCCGTATAATCCTGAGGATAATACATGTAGATTAGGTAAACAGTCTATGTATGTTTTAAGAGTTAGAAAAGGCGTATGGTCTCAGATGACAAATTGGATCTATTATGAAAAATAAAATTAGCAGGGATAATCCCTGCTAATTTTAAAAATGAGGTGAGACAATGCTTGAAATTGTAGATATAAGTGTAAAATTTGGTGGATTAGTAGCAGTAAAAAACATGAATATAAAAATAGAAAAAGGGAAAATACATTCATTAATAGGACCTAACGGTGCAGGTAAAACTACATTATTTAATGTTATAACTGGTGTCGTTAAACCTATAAATGGGAAAGTTATATACAAAAATAAAAATTTATTGGATTTAAAACCAGAAAAAATAATATATGAAGGTATAACAAGAACATTTCAAAATTTACAATTATTTAATTTTTTAAATGTTTATGAAAATATATATACAGGGATAGCTTATAACTTTAAAGGAGATATAAAACAAATTTTAAGTGGAGAATCAAAAAAGTTTGATGAGGAGATAAAAATAAAAATATTAGAAATATCAGAATTATTGGGGTTGAAAAATAGATTATCATCATACCCTTCTCAATTACCCTATGGTGTGCTAAAAAGAATAGAAATAGCTAGAGCTATTGTATCAGAACCAGAATTAATACTTTTTGATGAACCGGCTGCTGGGTTAAATACACAAGAGACATCGGAAATTGAGGATATATTTAAATTAATTAATAAAGAAAAACAGATTACTATTTTGTTAGTTGAACATGATATGAGTTTAGTGATGAAAATTTCTGACAAAATAACTGTTATGAATTTTGGTGAAAAAATTGCAGAAGGAACGCCGGATGAAATTGCAAATAATACGCAAGTAATAAAAGTATATTTGGGGGAGACAGAAAATGCTTGAAATAAAAAACTTATTTGTAAATTATGGACATGTAAAAGCTGTAAAAGGCATATCTTTTAGATTAGAAAAAGGAGAAATAGTTTCAATATTAGGTTCTAATGGAGCAGGCAAAACTTCTACATTAATGGGGATTATGAATATAGTAAAAAGTGATAGAGAAATATATTTTAAAGGAGAAAATATATCAAAAGATAAGACTACAAAGTTAGTAAAAAGAGGATTGATATTGTGTCCTGAAAACAGAAGAATTTTTCCAGGATTAACAGTTGAAGAAAATTTAAAAATGGGAAGTTTTATTAGAGGAGATGAAAAAAATAATTTGGAAAAAGTATATAATCTTTTTCCAATTTTAAAAAATAGAAAAAAACAAATTGCAGGTTCTTTGTCAGGTGGGGAACAGCAGATGCTTGCAGTAGGTAGAGCGTTAATGGGGGATCCAGAAGTTTTAATGCTTGATGAACCTTCATTAGGATTAGCACCCATAATTATTGATGAAATTTTTAATGTTTTAATCGAGTTAAAAAAACAGGGGATTTCAATATTATTAGTAGAGCAAAATGCAATAAAAGCTTTAAAAATAAGCAATAGAGCCTATATCTTAGAAACAGGTAAAATAGTACATTCTGGCATATCAAAAGAATTATTATACGATGAAAAAATAAAAAAAGCTTATCTTGGTAGGTGAGATCATGTGGATTCTCCAAGGGATAATCTTAGGAATTCCTCAGGGAGCATTATATGGATTAATGGCATTTGGAATTGCAATTATTTTTAACACAGTAGGTGTAATGAATTTTGCACATGGACATGCAGGAATGATTGCAGCATTTTTTGCTTTTTCGATTTATACATTAACACATAGTTTGATTGTTTCCATTTTATCAGCATTGATATTTGGTTATTTTCTTGGTTTTTTAATAGATAAATTATTAAAACCTATTAAGCATATTTCTCATGGTGGAATGCTAATAGTTACTTTGGGACTATTAATGATATTTGAAGGATTAAGTGTATTGATATGGGGTACAGATTATCAATCTTTTCCAGAATTGTTTACAGGAATGCCAATAATAATAAATTTAGGAGAAAATATATTGGTTATGCCTATTAATGATTTTTGGATAACTATAATAGCTTTTTCAATAGCTATAATAATGGCATTTTTTTTAAAATTTACGAGATTGGGTATAGCTATTAGAGCAAGAGCTCAGGACGAAGTTGGTGCTGAAGTGGTAGGTATTAGTGTAGATAAAATAGATTCAATAGTATGGGGTATAGGAATAATGTTATCTTCTTTAGTAGCTGTTTTAATAGCTCCAAAAGAATATATTCATCCTAATATGATGGTTAATATGCAATTATATGGTTTTACTGCTGGTGTTTTAGGAGGTTTTTCCAGCTTGTTTGGGGCAATATTCGGTGGAATTATTTTAGGTGTTTTAGAAAAAATAGTTGGTATTTATATTTCACCAGATTTTCAATTATCAATAATTTTAATATTAATTATTGTAATGCTTATAGTTAAACCTTCTGGCATTTTTTCAAAAGGTTTTGAAGGGAGAGTTTAATATGAAGCAATCTATTTATATATTATTTATAGGGATATTAATAGGAATTTTATTTTTATCAAAACCTTTTATATTATTGATATTATCAAGTATATTAATATTTGCTATTTCAGCATTGGGTTTAAATATAATTTCTGGATATACAGGACAGATTTCTATAGGGCATGGTGCCTTTATGGCAATAGGAGCTTTTACCACAGCATATTTAACCCTTACATATAATATACCTTTTTTTATTAATTTAATTATAGCGATGTTATTATCTGCAATTTTAGGAATTATAATAGGTTTACCCGCATTGAGATTAAGAGGATTTTATTTAGCTATTGCAACAATGGCATTTGGAATAGCTGTTGAACAATTAATAGGAGCTTTTGATTTTTTAGGAGGACATGTAGGATTAAGAGATATACCTCCTTTAATAAAAAATGATTTTGGCATATACATAATAAATTTAATTTTTTATGTCTTATTATCTTATTTTGCTATTGTTTTGACAAAATCGCCAATTGGATTAAAATATAAAATGATTAGAGAAAGTGAAATAGCTTCAAGGGCGTATGGGATTAATATATCTTATATAAAACTTCATGCTTTTATCATTAGTGCAATATATGGAGGAATTGCAGGTACTTTGTATGCTCATACAATGGGGTATATTTCACCAACGGATTTTGGATTAGCAACATCATTAAATTTATTGGCTATGATTATTATAGGTGGAATATCGTCAATACATGGTGGGCTAATAGGAGCTATTGTAATTACAGGATTGCCATTTATTTTTTCTAGATCAAACATACCAATGTCTTTGATATTTGGAGGGTTGCTGATAATTTTTGTTTTGTTTTTTCCAAAAGGCATTATGTATGGCTTAATTATTTCGTATTTTAAATATTTTGAAATACCATATGTGGCCTTTAAAAAGAAATTATGGAGGGATAAAAAGATGAATGGAAAATATGTTAAAATTAATGGAAAAAATATTTATTATTATGAAAATGGAAATGGGAAAACTGTTATAATGATACATGGGAATTTTGCATCTGCACGATGGTTTCAAAAAGTTATGAATATTGAAGGATTTAAAATATTTGCTTTGGATTTGCCAAATTTTGGAAGATCTGATAGAATAGAAAAGTGTGATATAGATTTATATGCTGATTATGTAAAAATGTTTATGGATAAATTAAAAATTGAAAAAGCTATAATTGTAGGACACTCGTTGGGAGGTGCTGTAGCTCAATCTCTCTCTTTTCGATATCCTGAAAAAAGCGAAAAACTGCTTTTAATAGATTCTTCCCCTATAAATGGATTAAAAACACCAGAAGAGAATTATCCTGTTTTAGAAATGTATAAGGGTAATAAAACTCTTTTAAAAACAGCGTTAAAATCTATTATGCCAGAAAATAAGGATGAAAAATTATTGGATGAACTTACAAATGATGCTCTTTTGATGAACGAAAACTGTTTTGCGGGAAATGCCAGAGCTTTAGAAAAATATGATTATACAGATATTGCAAAAAACTATAAAAATAAGGTATTATTTATACTTGGTAAAAAAGATTTATTAATTACAGAAGCAATGGCTAAAGAAACATTGAAATATTTAAATGGAGAATTAAAAATGTTTGATCATATTGGACATTCAATTATTGTAGAGGATCCAGAGTTGTTTATAAATGAGTTGAGAAATTTTTAAAAGTTTGGAGTTGTTATTATGAGAAAAGCTAATATAAGGGAAAAAATAATTGATTCAGCTATAGAATTATTTTCAAAAAAATGGTATGAAACAGTGTCAGTCGCAGAGATTTGTAGAAATGCAAATCTTTCAAACGGAGTGTTTTATAATTATTTCAAAAACAAACAACAATTGTTTGAATATTTACTTAATTATCTATTAGAGGTTCTTAAAAATGAATTTTATAAATATTCTGGTAATACTAAAAAAGAGAAACTTAAATCTTTTTTTAATATAGTATTTGGTGCAGCCAAAAAGTATAAAACATTAGTCACAATTTTTAGAGAAGGACAATATAGATTCCCCCAATATGAAAAAGAACTAAGGAATTTATATATTGATATACTAAAAAGGATTTTAGATAGAGAAATAACTGAGGTCGATTATATTTACATAATTGGTGGTTTAAGATTTTTAGGTATTATGTCTTCATATGGTTGGATTAATATGAATGTGGAAGATTTTTTTGATATAGTATTTAACGGAGTTTTTTTTGAAAAAACTAATGATAATAAATTGTTTGATTTTGATATCAAAGAATGTGAAGAAGAAGAAAAAACAACAAAACAGTTATTAATAAATGCAGGTATAGATTTATTTAGCCAAAAAGGGTATTACAAGGTAAAAATATTTGAAATTACTAATTATGTAAGTTTGGCAGTGGGAACATTTTATATATATTTCCCTAGTAAGGAAGAATTTTTAAAAGAAATTGTTAGACAAATAGGGCATAAAACGCGATTATTCATATCAAAGAATTTACCTTTAGACTTAAACAGATTAGAAAAGGAATTAATAGGTATATATTTATTCTTGGAGTTTTTTAAACGGAATAAAAACTATTATGAAATAATCAGAGAAGCAGAATTTGTAGTTAATAATGAAGTAAGAGAATATTATGCAGAATTTAAAAAGGGTTATATAAAACATTTAAGAAATATTAAAAATAAAAACAAAGAAGTAACAGCTATGTATTTAATGGGAATCTCTCATTATACAGGTATTGAATATTTATTTGAAAATACGATAAAGGATAAAAAGAAATTTTTATTTGAGCTATCAAAATATTTAACCAAAGGAATAAATATTAAAGCTTGAGAATTATATCTCAAGCTTTTTGTTTATATCAATATTAAAGATATCTTGGTTAGAATATAAAATTAATTGTTTTTTTGCTCTGGTAATAGCAACATAAAGAAGATTGATTTCATCGATAATATATTGATGTTTAAAAAAGCCATTTTTACCTTCAATTACCTTATTAATGTGATTAATATATTCTTTTTGAAAGTCTTTTACTTTTTTATATTTTTCTTTTTTTAATAAATCGATAATTTCTTGAAAATCATGGCAAACTATAACCTTATCCCATTCTAAACCTTTGCTTGTATGAGCAGTTGTAAGAAATATTTTTCCTTTATTTTTTTCATATTTTTCTTTTGCAGTATTTAAAAGGGAAAATAATTTTTCGCCATATTCTTCGGCTATATTTATTGCTGAAATTAATTCATAATCTTCAAAGTCTTCAGCATAATTTTTTAATTCATCTATAGAATCAAAGTTAAAAAGCCATTTTTCTCTAATTTTTTCTCTATTTTTATTATCATTTAAATACTTAATATAATAATAAATATTTAAAGGAAGATGGAATATTTCCTGAGGAGATCTTACCAATTTTATTTCAAGAGTTTTTAAAGTATCAATTAATTTTATAAGAGTAGCATTTGTTCTTGTTATAAAACACAAATTGCTTATATTATTATCACTATTTTGATCAAAGGAGATAATATCTTTTTCTTCACCTTTGAAATTTTTTAAAATAATATTAGCTTTATTGGATATATGATTTGGGAATCTAAAAGATTCAGTTAAATATAAAATTTCAGCTGATATTTCATTTCTAATTTTATACATAGCATTAATTGAACCTCTGAAAGAGTATATTTGTTGATGTGGATCTCCTACAATAATTTTTTTACCCTTTAATTTTTTGAAAATATCTAACACAACTTCATTTGTATCTTGAGCTTCATCAAGAAGAACATAATCAAAGTTTATATAATTTACATATTTTTCTAAATTGAGATGAAAAAATTTCAAATAAACATTATGTGTCATAGTTAATTTGTTTTTCATGTATAAATTCCAAATTTTTGATATTTTATTTTTTAAATATTTTTTTTGTTCTCTTATAAATCTTAATTTCTGATTTGAATTTAATATTTCCTCTATTGTTTCATCAGAAATATCAATATAATCACCATTACAAAAATCATTAAATGCGGTTTTTACTAAATCTGCGATAAAAATATCAATATCTAAAATTTTAGATATTTCTAAAGTGTTTAATTCCTTTCCAACTTTTTCGAATTTTAAATCGTTTTTTGCAAATTTATAAGCCAAGCCATGAGTGGTTAATACTTTTATATTATTTAATTTAGATTTTCTAATTTTATATTCAATTTCCTCTTTAACTGATCTATTAAAAGCAAGGAAAAGGAAACTTTTATTTCTTAATGCATAAGCAATACTTAATAAAGTTGTTGTTTTTCCTGATCCAGCGAAAGCGTTTATTATTAAGTTGCTGTTTTCAGCTTTTTTTATAATTTCCATTTGTTCTGTTGTTAATTTGATATAGTTTTTTTTGTTTTTTGGTGATGTATGATTTTTAAAAGTAGTGTTTTTTATGTCGTTTAAATAACTTTCATAAAAATTAATTTTTTTGGGTATGTTTTTTTTCTTTGTATTTATAAAATTCCATCCACAATTCCAACATTTTTTTATGTTATCTTTCATTGTTTCATCACATTTCGGACATTTTTTCCTTAGAAAAAAATAACCGCAATTAGGGCATATTTTTTCGCTATTTTCAACAATTTCATCACAATCAGGACATACTTTAATACCTTCTAACAATTATTACACCCACTTTTTTAGCATTTTTATTTTTCTATTCATAATAATCAATAGTTTAAAAAGATTGTGATTCAACATTTGAAATATCAATAATTGGAGCTAATCCAACCATTAAAAATCCTATAATTTTTAAAGCATTAAAGGATTCCTTAAAAATTATTACTGACAATATTGAAGCAAAAACCAATTCTAAAGGCATTATCAAAGATAATGTATGCGATTGAAGTTTTTTTAAAGATATATAGTTTAAAGTTAAAGGAACAAATGTAGCTAATACAGCCAATACAAAACCAGATAATAAAAATTTACCGCTTAATGTGTTAACTTCTTCATTTAATATAACTAATATAAAATAATAAATAAAAGTACCTGCAAACGTATAAAAAGCATTTTCAAAAGGATTTGATTTTTTTTCTTTTATTTTTTTACTAACAGAAACAACAAATAAAGCATTTACAAATGAACTAAATAATACCATTAAAGTACCAAAAACAATGCTTTGATTTGATAAAAAAGCTTTTTCGCCTATATTTGCTATTATAACTCCTACAAAAGATAAAGCAACAGCAGAAGCGTTTACAATATTTAATTTTTTATTTGTAGTTTTGGTTTGAAGCAAAGATACAAAAATAGGGTTTGTAAAGTATATAACAGTAGCATAAGCTGGGTTAAGATATTGTAGTCCAACAAAAAATGCGTATGCAGCAATACCATAATTTATAATGCCAAGAAATGAGAAAAAAATAAATTTTTTAAAATGAAATTTATATCCAACCAATACAAAAATAGCTCCAGATATCAAAAATGAAAAAAGAAATCTCAGAAATAAAATCTGAGATACCGTTGCTCCTATATTAAAAGAATACTTTCCTAAAACTGAAGTCACAGAAGATGAAAATGCTGAAAGTACAGCTAATAAATAATGCAAATAATCACCTCCAATAAATTTTATAAATCTATTATATTATATATTCTTTTTGTTATTATTACAAATTATTGAAGCTTATTATCAAAAATGGATTTAAAGTAATTTAGATTTACCTTTTTAGGTAAGATCCCGCTTTTTTTTTCTCTTACTGGGACATCGTCTTCTTTTATATTTAATGTTTCTGCGATAACTTTTTTAACTCTTGGAATACAGAATTCTCCTTGACAAAAACCCATGGTGACTCTTGTTCTTCTTTTTACAGAATCAATAGATTTAATTGGAATTCCTCTATTTAAAGCATCAATGATTTCTTTTTTACTTACCATTTCACATCTACATATTATTTGTTCATCAGAGTTTATTTCAAGCATTTTATTAACTTCTTTATAAGATAATTTTTTTGGTATGATAATAGGATTTCTGTAAGGATCAAAATCATTTTTTTTAGTTAAATTTAATCCGGAATTTTTTAAAATACCAATAACCATTTTAGCAATAGCAGGTGAGGAAGTTAAGCCAGGAGATTCTATGCCTGCAACATTGATAAATCTTTCCTTTGCCTCTTTTATAATGAAATCTCCTGTTGAAGGAGTAGGTCTTATTCCAGAAAAAGATGTTAAAACCTTTCTTAAGTCAATATTTGGCACGGATTTTTTTGCCGTTTTTATAATATATTTTAGTGTTTCTATATCAGTAGTAACATCTTCTTTATTAGATATTTCATCAGCATTTGGACCTATCATTAAATTACCATGGAAGGTGGGGGTTACTAAAATCCCCTTACCTTTATTTGTAGGAGTTTGAAAAATCACCCTATTTATTATTTTTCCATAACCTTTATGAAAAATAATATATTGTCCTTTTCTTGGGATTATATGAAAATCGTTTATACCGAGCATATTTGAAATTTTATCACTATAAACACCAGCAGCATTTATAATATATCTGGATTTATAGGTATTTTGAGTTGTAATAATGTTAAAATAATCAGAAAATTCTTCAATGTTAATAACTTCATTTTCTAATTTTAATTCAACTCCATTTTTTATAGCATTTTCAGCTAGGGCTATAGTCATTTCATATGGGGAAGTAATACCCACATCATTAGCTAATAATGCAATTTTTACATTTTTTGATACATTTGGTTCTAAATTTAATATTTCGTCTTTATATATTATTTTAATATCTTTCTTATCAACTCCGTTTTTTAGGCCGTTTTCATATAATTTGTTGATGTTTTTTTCATCTTCTTCATCGAACCCTAATACCAAAGCGCCGGTTCTTTTAAAGCCAAAATTTAATTCGTTATTTAGTTGATCATACATTTTGTTTCCTTCAAAACATAATTTACTTTTTAAAGTTCCATGTTTAGCAGCATAACCTCCATGAACAATACCGCTGTTAGCCTTTGAGGCGCCATTACTCACATCATCTGTTTTTTCAAGTAATAATATTTTTAAATCGTATTTTGATAATTCTCTTGCAATAGCGCATCCAACAACACCGGCTCCAATTATAGTTATATCGTACATAAAAAATTTCACCTCTATTTACAAATATCAAGAACTTTTATTAATTTTAAAGGATCAAGTCTAAAAGGTGACCCTTTCCCTTGGAAAAAAAGATGTTTTTCAATTAAATGTATTGATAAATCGCTAAATATAATACTTTCGTTGTTTTCAAGATTTGTAACCTTTGTAACAACTTTTCTAAATATTCCATCTTCAAAAGGACATGGTAGATGTCCTCTAGCTTCACCTACTTGAACCTCCCATTTGCCATCAACAGTAATAGGTTCTCCTAAACCTTTTTCTCCAGCTTTTTTTAAATATAGCATTTTTTTAATGATTTTTTCAATAGTGCAATTCAAACTTATTAATATTTCTTCGTCTTCCATAATAATATCTACTAAATTTCTTTCATCATTACCAAGAAACCCATCTGCAGTTATTATTCCAGGTTGCATATTGGCTTGAGCCTTTTGAAATTCAGGAGTCATTTTCATATATAATCCCCCTTTTTTAAGCGAATTTGTCGTAATAAATCTTATCTTCAGAAATACCATTATTTGTCATTATTTTAACACAAGCACCAATCATTCCGGGGCTTCCACAAAGATAGCCTTCTTTAGGCGTATTAGGATCCATTTTTTCTTTAATATATTTATCTAAAACATCTGTTATAAATCCAGTTTCTCCTTCCCAATTATCTTCTGGTAACGGTTCAGATAAAGCAGGAATAAAATGGAAATTTGGCCATTTTTTTTCTAATTCTTTAAACATTTCAACATAATAAAGGTCACGTAAAGAACGAGCACCAAAAAAATACCACACATTTCTATTTGTAATTCCTTTTTCATACATATCAAAAATTATAGATTTTAAAGGAGCCATTCCCGAACCACCAGCAACACCAATAACATCAGCATCTGTATCTCTTAAATAAAAATCTCCAAATGGACCTATGACTTCTATAATATCTCCTTCTTTTAAATAATTATGTACATATGTTGTTGCGATACCACCTGGAACTAATCTAATTAATAATTCAAAAGAATCTTTTTGTGATGGTAATGAAGAAATAGAATAAGCTCTCTGAGTAGATTCTTTTATTTTTTCATAAGGGGGTATCACAATTTGCATATATTGACCGGCCTTAAAATTAATTTCTGTTGGTTCTAATAATTTAAATTTTACTTCTTTGATATCATGAGTAACATCTTTAATAGCTTCAATTCTTGTTTTATACTTTTTAACATTGAATAATTCTTCAGGTAGCCAAATTTCAATATCTTTTTTTACCTTAACTTGACATGATAGTCTAACATTTTCTTTCATTTCTTCTGGTGTGAGTAAAGGTGTTTCTGTTGGAAGATGAGGTCCAACATCAGATAAAACCTTTACTTTACAGGCGCCACAACTTCCACGTCCGCCACATGCAGATGGAACAAAAATACCTGTTTCAGATAAAGTTGTTAAAAGCGAAGCACCACCTTTTACAGTAATATCTTTTTTTCCATTTATATTTATTTTTACTTCTCCATAATTATTAACAATACCATCAACAATAGCTATTATTGCTGCAAGTACGCTACTTATAATTGAAACAACTAAAGGAGCTAATATAATATTGCTCATCAAATCACCTCGCTTACTGTACGTTAAGCATTCCAGAAAAACCTATGAATGCCATAGCCATAATACCTATAATAATTAGTGTCAATCCAGGCCCTTTCAAAGCAGCAGGAACATTAGGACTTTTATCAACTCTTTTTCTTATTGCTGCTAATGCCATAATAGCAAGCCACCATCCAAGGCCAGAACCAAGTCCGTAAAAAATAGATTGAATGAAAGTATAATATCTTAATTGCATAAATAATGAAACGCCTAGTATTGCACAATTAACAGTTATTAAAGGTAAAAAGATACCAAGACTCATGTATAAATTAGGAGATAAACGGTCTATAAGCATCTCAAGTATTTGTACTACAGCAGCAATTACAATTATAAATATGATATATCTTAAATATTCCAAGCCAAAGGGAATAATAATTTTGTTATATACAATCCAATTTAAGGCTGTTGTTATTGTCATAACCATAGTTACGGCCATTCCTAAACCATTTGATGAAGTTATATCTTTTGATATTGAAATAAAAGAACACATTCCTAAAAAATTGGCTAATAATATATTGCTTGTAAAAATAGATGCAAAAAATAATATGAAAGGGCTTATATCAGGAGCCATTATTTAGCCTCCTTTCTTAACATTATTCCTTTTGCAACCCATATGAAAATTGCAAGCATAAAAAAGGCACTTGGAGCCATTAACATAATAGTCCAAGATATAAATCCTTCTGGTAAAACTCTATAACCAAATAAAGTTCCAAAACCCAATAATTCTCTGAAAAAAGCAACAACCATTAATACTACTAAATAACCAATTCCAGAAGTAAATCCATCCCAAAATGAGACAATTGGCCCGTTTGATTGAGCAAAACCTTCAGCTCTTCCCATAATAATACAATTTGTAATTATTAATCCAACATATGGACCTAAAGATTTACTAATGCCTGGTAAATAGGCTCTTAAAACAATATCAACAATAATAACATAAAAAGCAATAATTAACGTTTGGACAATCATTCTAACCTTTCTAGGAATTAGACCTTTGATAATAGATACAGTTAAACTTGAAAAAGCTGTTACTAAACTTACAGCAATAGTCATAATAAATGTGTTTGTTAAATTATTAGTTACAGCTAAAGCAGAACAAATACCTAAAATTTGAACAAAAACAGGATTGTTATACCATACGTTTTCTTTTAATATTTTGTTATATTCACTCATTTAAATCCCCCCCTAAGAGGTCTTTTAATATGGACAAATATTTATTTAGCATTAAAGCAACAGATTCAGAAGTTCTTGTTGCACCGGTGATTGCTTCAAATTCTCCATTTTCATGGTCAAAGTCACCTTTTCCTATTCCGCCTATAATCATATGTATTTTTCCATCTTTTATTTTTTCAAATCTAAATTGGTCTTTAAACCATTTTTCTTCTATTCTTCCACCTAAACCAGGAGTTTCACTTTGAGTAATAAAGTCAATTCCCACTATTTCTGTTAAATTTTTATCTACAGCTAAAACGCCTCTAATCGTACTCCATAAACCATTTCCTACGAAAATAACAGCATAAACATCATTTCCATCAACATTTGAAGTATATAATTCTATACCATTTACTTTTTTTACTTTTATTTTTTCGTTGAAAATGTTATAAGCATCATTATCATCTTTATATTCTATTCCCATTGCAGATAAAATTGCTTTTCTTTGAAACAATTCTTCATTTATTTTAACTTTTTCTTTAGTTAGTTCATTTGCTAAGGCGAGTATAAAAACAAATATAAAAGAAATAATAAAGGTGAATAGAATAACATATAATTTACTATCTTTCATTTTTTCACCTTCTTTTTTTGACATGATTTGTCAAAAAAAGATTTTAAATTGTTCATTAAAATTCCCCCTTATATTTTTTTCTTATTTTTAATGAGTTCATCCATTAAAGGTGCAAAAGTATTGCCTAATAAAATAGCAAAACTTGTTCCCTCTGGAAATAAAGAAAAAGTTCTTATTAATACAGTTACACTACCAATTAAAATACCATAATACCAATGAGCCATTTGGTTTTTTGGGGCACTAATAGGATCTGTTGCCATGAATACCGTAACAAAAAGCAAACTACCAGATAGTAAAAATTGAATAGGATAGTTTATAAAACCTGAAAAATAAAAAAGGTAGGTTAAAATAGTAGCACTAAAAAAGGTTGATAAAATAATTTTCCAACTAGCAGTTTTTGTGTAAATAAGATAAATTGCAGCAAGTATTATTAAAAAAATAAAACTCTCCCCTATTGATCCAGCTCTAAATCCAAAAAACATTTTAAATACATCAAATATACCTTCACCACTTCTCATTAATTTTAAAGGTGTTGCAGTTGTTATTGCGTTAATACCAAAATTTCCAGGTTCCATCCAACCATATGTCATTATATTGGGAAATGTAATATAAATAAATAATCTTCCCACTATAGCTGGATTGAAAGGGTTTCTTCCAAATCCACCAAAAACTTCTTTTCCAAATAATACCCCAAAAATTATTCCTGTTAAAGCTATCCACCATGGAGTTAATGGAGGTAAGGATAATACAAATAGCAAAGAAGTTACCAAAACGGCTTCTGAAACTTTTTTATTCACGCGTTTTTCCATGATATATTCTGTTAAAATACCTCCTGCAAAAACTACAATACTTAAAATCACCAATTTTACCCCATAGAAATATAAAGAGAATAAATAAATTGGGGTTAACGCATACAGAACTCGTCGCATCATAGGCTGTTTTAAGAAAAAAGTGTTTTTCACTTAACCACCCCCATTTTTTTATTTGTATAAATTATATCACACTTTTATAATTATTACAAAGTTAAATCTATTCAATTAAATAAAGGCACCTTTTAATAAAAAGGTGCCTTTATCTAGCTGTAATTAATTTTTAGAAAAATATTCTATTATTTTGTTGGTAAACTCTTTTGTTGAAAGAGCTTTTTCTGGATTTTTTGATATATCTTGAGTAACATATCCTTCTAAAATGGCTTTTTCGAGTGAATTTCTTATTACATTAGCAGCCTCTGAAAATCCGATATATTCTAGCATCATAACTCCGGATAAAATAAGTGAAGTTGGATTAGCCATTTCTGGATTTTTAATTCCAGGTGCCGTTCCGTGGGTCGGTTCAAATAATGCAATGTTATCTCCGATATTAGCGCCAGGAACTATTCCAATTCCTCCAACTTGTGCTGCTGCAGCATCTGATAAATAATCTCCATTTAGGTTAGGAGTTATTAAAATATCATAATTTTTAGGATTAATTAATAGTTGTTGGAACATATTGTCAGCAATAACGTCATTTATTTCTATTTGATTTTCATCTAATGATTTTTTAAATTCATCTGAAACCTCATAACACCATTTTCTAAAAGCTCCTTCAGTATATTTCATAATATTCCCCTTGTGAACTATGGTTATTTTTTTTCTATTGTTCTCAATGGCATATTTAATTGCTTTTTTCATTAATCTTTTGGTTTTAAACTCGCTAATGGGTTTTATACCTATTGCAGATTTGTTTAATTTTATTCTAAAACGCTCTTTTAAAAAATTAATTATTTCTTCGCTTTCTTTTGAGTTTTCTTCCCATTCAATACCAGCATAAACATCTTCTGTATTTTCTCTAAAAATTATTATATCAACGTCTTCTGGATTTTTCACAGGAGCTTCAATACCTTTAATGTATTTTACAGGTCTTATACATGCGTAAAGATCTAAAGTTTGTCTTAATGTGACATTTAAGCTTCTATGACCGCTTCCCACAGGTGTTTCAAGAGGACCTTTTATTCCAACTTTGTATGCTTTCAATAGGTTAAGTGTTTCATCTGGTAAAAGAGAACCAAATTTTTTTAAGGCCTTTTTTCCAGCATAAATTTCTTTCCATATAATTTTCTTTTTTCCTGAATAAACATAATCAACGGCTTTATTCCAAACATTTATAGAAGCATTCATTATGTATGGACCTATTCCATCGCCTTCTATATATAATATTGTTATAGTTTCCATTTTCTTCACCTCTCAATTCATAATAACCAGATTATCAGCATGAATAAACTCTTCATAATCAAAATCCTTTAATATTTCATTACTTTTTTTACCCTTTAAAGAAACGATTTCATCTTTTGTGAAATTGACTAAACCTTTAGCGATTAATTTATTTTTGAAAAAAATATTAACAGGATCTCCCTTTGTGAAATCGCCTTCAATTTTTTCAATACCAACAGGTAATAAGCTTTTCCTTTTTAAGATCGCATCTTTTGCACCTTCATTAACATATATTTTCCCCTTGCTTTTTGAAAGAAAAGCTATCCATGCTTTTTTGTTTTTCATCTTTTTATTTGGTAGAAAAATAGTTCCGGGATTTTCACCTGAACTAAATTTTTTAATATTTTCTAAATAATTTCCATTACATATACATGTCTTTATTCCTGAATATGAAGCCATTTTTCCTGCAGATATTTTTGAATTAATTCCTCCAGTTCCAAATGAAGTTTTCTTTAATTTTAATAAGTTTATAGAATCGTTGTATTCATCAATTATCTCGCCATTTTTATCATAAATTCCATCAACAGAAGTTAATATTATTAATCCATCAGCACCCCAACCAACAGCGAAATAAGCTGAAAGTAAATCATTATCTCCAAATTTAATTTCTTCAATTGATATAGTATCATTTTCATTTATTATAGGAATAATATTTAATTGGTTTAAACCTATAAGAGTGTTTTTTAAATTTAAAAATCTATATCTGTTAGAAAAATCATCTCTTGTTAATAATATTTGTGCTATTTTTTTATTATAAAAGTTGAAAGCCTGTTCGTATATTTTCATCAATTGAACCTGCCCAACAGCACATAACGCTTGTTTTTGTGATAAGCTTTTTAAAGGGTGTAAATTTAAATATTTTAATCCAGCTGCATTTGCTCCAGAAGATACAATAACAATTTTTTTTCCTCCGTCGATTAAAGTCGAAATTATAGAACTTAAATTAATTATAAATCTTTTATTAATTTCATTATTTTTTATAAGAAGATTGCTACCTATTTTTATAACAATTTTTTCCATATTATTCCCTCACGTTATAATTTCCAAAAATTAAATATTTGTACGTTGTTAATTCTTTTAATCCTACAGGGCCTCTTGCATGCATTTTTTGAGTGCTTATCCCCATTTCTGCGCCAAGTCCGAATTCCCCCCCATCTGTAAACCTTGTTGAAGCATTTATGTATACAGCAGCTGAATCTATTTCGTTTATAAATTTCATTGCGTTAAAATAATTTTCTGTTAGAATAGATTCTGAATGCCCTGTTGAATATGTTTTTATATGATTAATAGCTTCGTCTATTTCGTTTACAATTTTAATTGATAAAATTAGATCAAGATATTCTGTTTTCCAGTCTTCTTCAGTTGCTTTTTTAACATTGATTATTTTTAAAGTTTCTTCACAGCCGCGTATTTCTACATTTTTTTCTTCTAACCTGTTTTTTAAACCAGGCAATATTTTTTCGGCTATATTTTTGTGTATTAAAACAGTTTCAACAGTATTACATGTGCCAGGTCGCTGTGTTTTAGCATTATCTATGATATCTATAGATTTTTTTATATCTGCAGATTCATCAACGAATATATGGCAAATTCCAACACCGGTTTCTAAAACAGGAACAGTTGCATTTTTTACAACAAAATCTATTAACCCTTTACCACCTCTTGGTATAATTAAATCTATATAATCATTTAATTTTAGCATTTCATTTACAATATCTCTATTCGTGTCTTCTATTATTTCAATGACACTTTCAGGTATGTTGGATTTTTTTAATCCACTTTTAATGGTTTTAACTATAGCTTTATTTGAATTTATAGCATCAGAACCACCTCTTAATAATACAGTATTTCCAGATTTTAATGATAATATAGTGGCTTCCAATGTGACATTAGGTCTAGATTCATAAATTATTCCTATAACGCCTAAAGGTACTCTTACTTTACTAATTCTTAATCCATCATCTCTTAAAAAAGAATCGAATATTTCTCCAACAGGATCTTTTAAATTAATTACAGTATTACAAGCATTAATCATTCCCTGAATTCTTTTTTCATTTAAAACTAATCTATCAACTAACGATTTTTTTAATCCTTTTTTTTCTGCTAATAAAACATCTTTTTGGTTTTCTTTGAGTATGTAATCTTTATTTTTTTTAATTTCTTTAGCTATTTCCATAATAGTCTTATTTTTTTCTGCAGCATTCATTTTTTTTAAGATTTCAGAGGCTTTTTTTATTTTTTTGGCTTTATCAAGTAATTCACTCACTTTTTCACCTCACAATTTTTTGTTTTTTAAATATGATTCATATACTGATTTCATAATAGCGCCTTTCACACCCTTTTGTTCGAGTTCGTATAATCCTTTTATAGTAACGCCACCAGGTGATGAAACTTTGTATTTTAATTCTGATAGTTCAATGTTTTCTTTTTCTATGAATTTAATTGAACCTTCAAATGTTTTTAAAACAATATCTTTAGCAGTTTCAGCATGTAGTCCTATGTTTATAGCACCTTCTATAAAACTTTCAAGTATAAAAGCAACGAAAGCAGGTCCGCTGCTATTTAATATAGTAAAAGCATCAAACTTTTCTTCTTCTAACTCTAACATTTTTCCAAGTGGTTTCATCAATTCTATAATTTCCTTTTTTATATCTTTTTCTATTGCTTGACTAAAGGTAATAGCAGTTACACCTTTTCCTATTTTTGAGACTATTGTAGGCATTATTCTTACAACATTACTTTTTCCTGTTTTTTCAGTGATTTCTTTTAATTCTTTTCCAGCAGCAGTACTTATTATGTAATTTTCTTTTTCTTCAATTTTAGAAATTTCTTCAAAGACTTCATCGATATGTTGAGGTTTTACTGCAATAAAGATAAATTTAGAATTTTTATAAACATCTTTTATTGATTTACAAATAGTAATATTTTTTATATTTTCATATTTTTTTATTTTTGATCTTGTTCTATTAATTATATTAAAATTATTTTTTTCATTATATAACGTGTCTAAAATCATACCACCTATATTTCCGACACCTATTATTCCAATATTCATATTATCACACACCATAATTCCCATATTTTTTTATATATTCATCAATACCACCAATTTCTAATATTGAATTTATAAATTTTGGAAAAGGGATAAATGTATATATTTTTTCTTGAGTTATATTTTTGATAATACCTTTTTCTGTATCTATTTCTAATATATCCCCCTCATTTATCTCATCGATTTCTTTTAATTCAATTACAGGTAATCCTATATTGATAGAATTTCTATAAAAAATTCTGGCAAAGGATTTTGCTATGACACATGAAATTCCAGCAACTTTAATAATTCTTGGAGCATGTTCTCTTGAAGAACCTAATCCGAAATTTTGCCCTCCAACAATAATATCCCCTTTTTCAATTTTTTGCGCAAAATCTTCCCTTGCATCTTCTAAGACATGTTTTGCCAGTTCTTTGAGATTAGAGCGCAAATGGAAATATCTTCCAGGAGCTATATGATCTGTAGAAATATTGTCACCAAATCTCCAAACTCTCCCTTTTAATATCATTTCAACACCTCCCTTGGATCAGTGATATATCCTGTAATGGCTGTTGCTGCTGCCACGGCAGGAGAAGATAAATAGATTTCTGAATTTGGATTACCAGCTCTACCGTGAAAGTTTCTGTTTTGTGTGGATAATAATTTTTCTCCATCTGCTGGAACACCAGCATGAACACCAACACATGGGCCGCAACCTGGAGGTAAAATTGTTGCGCCAGTTTCTATAAATATGTTTATTAGACCTTCTTTTAATGCTTGTAAGTATACATCTTTAGAAGCAGGAGCAATAATTAATCTAACATCTTTTGCTTTTCTTTTTCCTTTTAATATTGAAGCAACTACTCTTAAATCTTCAATTCTTCCGTTTGTACATGTTCCGATATAAACTTGGTCTATTTTTATTCCAATAGCTTCTTTAATGTTCTTTGTGTTGTCTACTGTATGAGGAAATGCGATTTGTGGTTCGATTTTTGATACATCTATTTCAATAATTTTTTCATATTTAGCATCTTCATCAGGAGATAATTCTTTAAAATCCTTTTCTCTACCTTGTGATTTTAAATATTCTTTAGTTATTTCATCAGTAGGAAATAATCCCACTTTAGCACCAGCCTCTACAGCCATATTAGATATGGTTAAGCGTGATTCCATGGATAAATTTTTAACTCCGTCACCTGCAAATTCTAAAGCTTTATATGTTGCACCATCTGCACCGATCATTCCGATTAAATATAAAATAATATCTTTTGCATATACACCAAAAGGTAATTTTCCATTTAATATAATTTTAAATGAATTAGGAACTTTTAACCAGACCTTTCCTAAGCCATAAGCTAGAGCAATATCAGTTGAACCCATTCCTGTAGCAAAAGCCCCTAATGCGCCAGCCGTACAAGAATGAGAATCAGCTCCTACCACAATATCACCTGGTTTAGCATGTTTTTCAGCTACGATTTGATGTGAGATTCCTTCTCCAATATCATATATATTAGCAGAAGTTTTTTTGCAGAAATTTCTTAATTTGGTTTGCGTGTTTGATAATTCTTTTCTTGGACTAGGTGAAGCATGATCTATAAAAACAAAAGATTTAATTTTCACATCATCAAAGTTTAAATAATTAAATTGATCAACAGTTAAAGGTCCTGTGCCATCTTGAACAAAAGCTAAATCAACATCTGCAACAATTATTTCACCAGGAACAACATCTCGTCCCACATGCTCACTTAAAATTTTTTCAGCTAAATTTTTACCCATTCTTTTCAACTCCTTTCACTTCTTTATATTTCAATCCTTTAGGTCCGTTATAAATAGATCTTGGTCTAAATATTCTATTGTTTTTTCTATACTCCATGGCATG
Organism: Marinitoga hydrogenitolerans DSM 16785; assembly: GCF_900129175.1. Taxonomy (NCBI): domain Bacteria; kingdom Thermotogati; phylum Thermotogota; class Thermotogae; order Petrotogales; family Petrotogaceae; genus Marinitoga; species Marinitoga hydrogenitolerans. The sequence goes on along the minus strand of NZ_FQUI01000021.1, from coordinate 5,718 downwards.
AGCTGTCCAACCAACTATTCTAGCCATAGCAAATATTGTTGTGAAAAATTCTGAAGGAATATTGAAATAGTTGTATAATATTCCAGAATAAAAATCTACATTTGGAAAAATTTTTTTCTCTTTGAACTCTTTAATTACAATTTCTTCAACTTTTAAAGCGATTTCAAAATATTCAACATTATCTTTTAGAAATAAGTCTTTTATCCAGTGTTTTAGTATTTTAGCTCTTGGATCATACGTCTTATATATTCTATGTCCAAATCCCATGATTTTTTCTTTGTTTGATATTAAAGTGTATATGTAAGGTTCAACGTTTTCTACGGATTTAATTTCTTTAAACATATTTAAAACTTTTTCATTTGCTCCCCCATGTAAAGGGCCTTTTAAAGTTCCTATGGCAGTAGTAATAATTGAATATATATCTGATAATGTTGATGCTGTAACAGTAGATGCGAATGTTGAAGCATTCATTCCCTGTTCTAAATGTAGTATCAAAGCTTTATCAAATAAATCAGAGTGTTTTGGAATTTCACCAAACATCATATACAAAAAGTTTTCAGAATGTTTTAAAGATTCTTTTGGTGGGATTAATGGGAGATTATTTTTTATTCTATACCAATATGCAATAATAGTTGGTATTTTAGCAGTTAGATTAATAGCATTTTCTAAAGTAGAACTATCTTTTTTAGAATACATTCCCAATAAAGAAACAACACTTCTTAAAACACCCATAGGATGAGCATTTTTTGGAAATGATTTCATCATTTCTATAATTTTTTTTGGTAAGGTTCTTTTTTTTGCTAACATTGAAGTAATAAAATCAATTTCATTTTCATTTGGTAAAGAACTAAACCATATTAAATAAGCAGTTTCTTCGAAATGTGAATTTTCTACCAGATCTTCTATTTCGAAACCTCTATAAACCAGTTTTCCTTTTTCACCATCAATATAAGATATTGAACTAATAGCAACAGCAACACCTTCTAAGCCATGTTTTACATCAAAATCAATATCCATCATTTCACCTCCTCAAATATAAAAAAAGGCCACACTTTGATTAAAAGCGTGGCCTTTGATTGCCTTAAGTTAAAATTTAACTATACACCGAACTTAAGGTGCTGCAAAGACCACACCTTGGGTTCGGGTTGATTATTTAATGTATTTGTTATATTATATTGAGATTTAATTGTTAGAAAGAACATAATGGCCTCCAATCACCTATAAATAGTAAAGATAACCTTTATTACATTTTAGCATATATATTATAAAAAGTCAAGAGTTTTTTTACAATTATATTTTGGTAATCTAATGTTAATTTTATTTTAATCATTTATCCCAGCTATAGTCTATTATCCACTTTTGTTTTAACTGTTCTAATGTTCCATCAGTTTTTAAGGTCTCTATAACTGTATTTAACCATAGAAGCAAATCAATATCATCTTTTTTTACAGCAATTCCAAGATTTTCTTTTGTTAATAACTCATCATACATTTTAATTGAAGGATACTTTTTTGATAAACTGCCAAAATATAAATCATCGAATATAATTGCGTCAGCTTTTTTGGTAATTATTTGATATGCTGCGGCATCTACTGTTTCAAATGTTAATATACTAGCATTAGGGAAAAATTTTCTTGCTGCAATTTCACCTGTTGAACCTAATTGAACAGCTATTTTAGCTTTTTTTCCCATCTCGTTAATTTTTTTAATAGAAAGTCCGTCAGGATACTTTTTTGAATTATACATTAAAGCTTGTCCTGTTTGATAATAAGGTATAGTAAAATTGACCTTTAAAGCTCTTTCTGGGGTAATTGTCATTGCAGCTAAAATAATATCGAACTTATTTGTCATTAGTGCGGGGATAATTCCATCCCAATTTGTTATGACAAATTTTACTTTTACACCTAAAAAGTCAGATAAAATTTTTGCGAAAGCTATATCGTGACCTATTCGTTCGCCACTTGTGTTTATTCCATAAAAAGGAGCATAAGCCGGATCTTGCCCTACTAACAAAACACCACGTTTTTGAATTTCCTCAATTTTCCCACTAAAACCAACAAATGCAAAAATAACTACTACTAAAATACCAATAAACTTTTTCATACTAACACCTCCATAAAGTTTTTTATAATATTAAAAAAGCCACACCTTTTAAGGTGTGGCCATTGTCTGATTACACTTGAGTTAATATGACAACTCAAAGTGTCAGCCTTAGGCCACACTTTAAATGATGATGTAATGAATTTGTATTTTTTAAATATAAATAATATTTAGCGATATTATACATATTATTTCCTCCTTTTCATTCTATGCTATTTCGTATTTTAATTCGTTTTTAAAAAAAGTTTCAGGATCCATATTTTCTAATATTTTTCCATCTTTCATAAATATAATTCTATCTCCAGCTTTTTTTGCAAAATCAACCTCATGAGTTACTACAATCATTGTTTTTCCCATATTCGATAATTCAACCATAGTTTCTTTTACTTCATATACTAAACTTGGATCAAGAGCAGATGTTGGTTCATCAAATAATAAAATTTCAGGATCCATTGCTAATGCTCTTGCAATACCAGCTCTTTGTTGTTGTCCTCCGGATAATTGAGAAGGATAATTATAAGCTTTATCTTTTAAATGGACTTTATCTAAAACGTCTAAAGCTTTTTCATAGGCTTCATCTTTTTTCATTTTTTTTGTTCTAATTAAGCCTAATGAAATATTATCAATTATCTTTAAATGTGGAAAAAGATTATGTTGTTGAAAAACAAACCCTATTTTTTGAACTAATGTTTTTCTTGTATAATCTAATACATTTTTTTCTTCCAATATTATGATACCCTTTTCATATTCTTCTAATCCAGCAATACATCTTAATAATGTAGATTTGCCAGATCCAGAAGGCCCCATAATTACTAAAACCTCACTTTTTGAAACCTTTAGATTTACGCCTTTTAATACTTCTAACTTGCCAAAACTTTTTTCTAGACCTTTTATTTCTATCATATTATTGCAAACCTCCTCTCGAAATATTTACCTAATAATTGTAAAAGTGCTGTTATCGTAAAATAAAATATAGCTACCGTTATATATGATTCAAATGATGCAAAGGAGGAGGTGGCAATCTGCCTCCCGACCATAGTTAATTCCTGTAAAGCTATAACAGATGCAAGAGAACTATCTTTGACTAGACTTATGAATTGTCCAGTTAAAGCAGGTAAAGTTGTTCTAAAAGCCTGTGGTAATAATATGTCTATATATAAATAAAAGGTATTTAATCCTATGGTTTTTGCCGCTTCAACCTGCCCTTTTGACACAGCCTCTATGCCACCTCGAATAATTTCTGATATATAAGCACCTTCAAATAAAGATAATGATACAATTGCGCCAATTGTTGCACTTATTTCAATCATAGAACCAATGCCATAATATACAATGAGAATAATTACCAATAATGGAATATTTCTAAAAATAGTTGTATAAGTGTTGGCAAATTCTTTTAAAATTTGATATTTAGATGTTTTCATTACACCAAATATAATGCCGATAATCAATGCGAATAAAACAGAAAAAACAGAAATTTTTAACGTCATATAAAATCCTTGAAGATATAAATTCATATATTTAAATGGTACTCTTTGCCAGTTAAAAGGATATGTTTTAGACATTTCCATATAAAAAACAGTTAATATGAATATTAATACAGCATAAGCTATGAATTTTTGTAAGTAATTTTTGTTCAACTTATTCACCCCAATCGTAGTCTACCATCCATTTTTGTTTTAATTGTTCCAAAGTACCGTCAGTTTTTTTGCATTCTATAAAAGTATTTAACCATAATAATAAATCCAGGTTATCTTTTTTTACAGCAATTCCAAGTTTTTCTTTATTTAAGAGTTTATTCCAAACCTTAATTGATGGATATTTTTTTGAAATGGAACCATAATATAATTCATCAAAAATCAAAATATCAGCTTTTTTAGTGATTATTTGGTATGCTGCAGCATCTACTGTTTCAAAGGTTAAAATTTTAGCTTCTGGGAATAATTTTTCTGCTGTAAATTCTCCTGTAGTTCCAAGTTGTACAGCTATTTTAACCTTACTACCCATCTTTTTTAAATCTTCAAAGGTAATACCGTTAGGATATTTTTCGCTATTATAAAAAACAGTTTGTCCTGTTTCATAATACGCTGTAGTAAAGTTAACCTTTAAAGCTCTTTCAGGGGTTATTGTCATGCCAGCTAAAACAAAATCGAATTTATTTGATAATAGAGCAGGAATGATTCCATCCCAATTTGTAATAACAAATTTTACCTTTACACCTAAAACATCAGCCATCATTTTTGCTAATTCAATTTCGTATCCAATTCTTTCACCTTTTTCATTTACACCATAAAAAGGAGCATAGGCTGGATCTTGACCAACTAATAAAACACCACGTTTTTGAATTTCCTCAATTTTTCCACTAAAACCAACAAGTGCAAAAATAACTACTAATAAGATACCAATAAACTTTTTCATATCAACCACACCTCCATATAATTAAATTTATTTTTGTATAAAAAAAAGCCACACCTTTACAAGGTGTGGCTTCTGATTTTCCTTGAGTTAATATGACAACTCAAGGTGTCAGCATGAAGCCACACCTTGAGCGATGTCTTAATATTATATTTGAATTTATATTATTAGCAAAACTTAAATAATTTTTTTTCATAATCTTCCCTCCGGGTAATTTTTCACTATTATATCATAAAAATCTCGAGATGTCAACTTCAAAATTAAGAAAAAAAATGATATAATTATAATAGTGAAATAACTATATAGGAGGGATGTATATGATATCAGCAGTAATGGAAGATGCATTGAATAAGCAAATTAATGAGGAGCTATTTTCTGCATATTTGTATTTATCTATGTCAGCATATTTTGAAAGAAAAGGGTTAAAAGGATTTGCAAATTGGATGAATGTGCAATATCAAGAAGAAACTTTTCATGCAATGAAAATGTATAATTATTTATTAGGAAGAGGGGGAAAAGTTAAATTACTTGCAATAAAAGAACCTAAAAACGAATGGAATTCTCCTTTAGAAGTCTTTAAAGAAACGTTAGAACATGAAAAGCATATAACCAAATGTATTAATGATCTTGTAGATTTAGCAGAAAAAGAACATGATAGAGCAACATTTAATTTCTTACAATGGTATATTGATGAACAAGTTGAAGAAGAAGCAAATGATGAAGAAATTATTGCTAAATTAGAATTGATAAAAGATAATCCAAATGCTCTGTTTATGTTAGATAGAGAATTGGCAGCAAGAACTTTTCAACCGCCAGCAACTGAATAATAAATAAAAAACAGCCGTATATATATTAACATACGGCTGTTTTTCCTGACTTTGACAGTTGTTTTTTTTAGAAAAAGAGATAACGCTGAAATATAGCGAAAAATATCGATTGTTAACTTTTTATTAAAAGCAAAAGTGTCACCACACCCCCTAAATTTTATATTTTTCTTTAAATTCATTATAAGGTGTTATTATTTTTGGCAATGGGATATTTAATACTTTTAATATCTTTTGTCCTAACTTATTTATTTTTGTTCGGACTATTAAATGTTGTTTTGCTGTTTTAAATTCTATGTATTCCATATTTTTCAAAGCAATTCTTATTTTATCATGAGAATATTCTATGTTGTTTTTTTCTAATTCTAATTCAAGTGTT
>NZ_FQUI01000020.1 GCF_900129175.1 Marinitoga hydrogenitolerans DSM 16785 | reverse complement strand
AAAAAAACTATTATTGCTAAGGATAATATTCCTTTGAAAAATAATATGTATATTGATATTATCCCTGTTGAAAAATTCGTTTATGTGGTTGGCGATGTTTCTAAAACTATTTATTTCGATAAAAAGGAAACTATCGATAAATCAACTATTTTAGCTAAGCTTGGATTGACTGAAGATAAAATTAAAAGTTTTGAATATGAAACTTTAAAACCAGGAAGTATCGTTAAAATTAAAATAAAAAAGAATTATGTATATACCTCAGGAGCATTTAATTATACTGGAAGATTAGACTTTGATATTTCTGAACCAATTACATTATCTGCAATAATTTCTAAAGCAAGAGGATTTAATAATGAGTTCAGTGGTGAATTAGTATTATTTAATAACAACACATCAAAAACTATTTCTATAGAAGAAAACAAAATATATAATAATATAGTTGAACCCGGTACAATGATAATGGCAAAAACTTCAAAAAGAGATGTATATTTATTAGGCGAAGGTGTTGTTAATGGTACTTATTCTGCCAAACTCAATGATTCTTTGTGGAATGTATTATTAAGAGCTGGATTTGTTCCTTCAGAAAAATACGAAATTGAAGTTAAGTATAATGGTGAAGTTAAAAAATATAATGGTTTAGATGCTGAAAACACATTAAGCAATATGCCAATCTCAGGTGAAATTTATGTTAATATAAAAAAGATCAAAAATGATAATGTATTAATTTACAAAAATGGTTCTGTAAAGATTATTGTTCCTAAAGCAAATGATTATGTTACTTTAATTGATGTATTTAGTAGTGTTAACGGATTTTCTCCATCAAATGAAGGAACTATTATGGTTTATAACAATAATGAAAAGATTGCAGAGTATAATTCTTTAGATGTAATTAATAATCCTTTGGCTAAAATACCTCAGGGATCATATGTAAACTTTGTTTTAGATGTGAATTTAAATTATATTACAGTTTTAGGAAATACATCACCAAGAAGCATCAAAACAGAGATACCTATTCCATTAACGGAAATTCTTGGACAACTATCTATTGATTGGAAAACACAAAAATATATTAATTTATACAAAGCCAATGGGGATTTTGAAGAAATTGATTTGGATAAAGTAAAAAGTTTAAACTCAATTTTAATAGATCCTGGTACAGTAGTTTATGTCCCAACAACACATAATCAGTTTGTATATATTTTCGGAGAAGTTTTAAAACCTGGATTAATCCCTTACACAAAAGGTTTAAATGTTATTGAAGCTTTATTTAAAGCAGGAGTTAATCCACAAACTGCCGAACTATCAAATGTGTTTTTATTTACCGATGGACCTAATCAACCACCTATTGTATTAAATCTTAAAGATTTTTACAATGGTGGAAATGTCCCAGAAAGTATGAATAAGTTATTAGAACCTGGAAATATTATTTATGTTCCTAAAAATGTGCTAACGAATGTTGTAAATGTAATGACTACTGTAAGTAACTTTATGAGTTTCTTTAATAATAGTTATACAACTTATAATAATATAAATAACATTATTACCGGAAAATAATAAAATCCCCCTCTATGGGGGATTTGAAACTTTGCGCGGAGGTGTAAATATGGTAGAATTAACTCCAAAGGAAATTGTTAGAGAATTAGATAAATTCATCATAGGACAAAATGACGCTAAGAAAGCTGTTGCTGTAGCTCTAAGAAATAGGTACAGAAGATTAAAATTACCAGAAGAAATAAAAAAAGAGATAATGCCAAAAAATATATTGATGATAGGACCTACTGGGGTGGGAAAAACTGAGATTGCACGAAGATTAGCTCAAATTGCTAATGCGCCATTTATTAAGGTTGAAGCTACAAGATTTACTGAGGTTGGTTATGTTGGAAAAAATGTTGAATCTATGATAAGAGAATTAGTTGATGTTTCTATAAACATGGTAAGAAATGAAATGATGATTGAAGTTGAAGAAAAAGCTGAAGAAATGGTAAATGAAAAAATATTAGATGCTTTAATGGGTGTAAAAAAATCAAGACAACCTTCAGCAGGTAATTTTATGGAATTATTAAATATGTTCGGCCAAAATCAGCCAAGGAAAGAAGAACCTGTTCAAGATACAAATAACCTTGAAAGAAGAGCTCAATTAAAACAAAAATTAAAAAATAAAGAATTGGAAGATATTGAAATCGAGATTGAAGTTGAAGAAAGTGCTGCTCCTATGTTTGCCGGACTTGGCCCAGAATTTGAAGATATGGGTATACAAATTGGCGAAATGTTTTCAAATATGATGCCTAAAAAAACAATCAGAAAAAAGATGAAAATTAAAGATGCTAGAAAAGTTTTATTACCAATGGAAGCAGAAAAGCTGATTGATAAAGATAAAATGATACAGGAAGCACTAGATAGAGCTCAAAATAGGGGTATTATATTTATTGATGAGATGGATAAAATAGCTGCAAAATCAGGAAGTTCCGGCCCGGATGTTTCACGTGAAGGAGTTCAGAGAGATTTATTACCTATAGTTGAAGGTACAACTGTTATAACAAAACACGGTCCAATAAAAACAGATTATATGTTATTTATTGCTGCTGGAGCTTTTCATGTTGCTAAACCTTCTGATCTAATTCCCGAAATGCAGGGCAGATTCCCAATTAGAGTTGAATTAGATGCATTAACAGAAAAAGATTTTGTTAGAATATTAGTTGAACCTGAAAATGCTGTTACCAAACAATACAAAGCGTTGTTAGAAACAGATGGGGTAAATTTAGTATTTACCGATGAGGGTATAAATGAAATTGCTAAGATTGCATTTAATTTAAATGAAAAAATTGAGAATATTGGTGCTAGGAGATTATATACTGTTGTTGAAAAGGTACTTGAAGAAGTTTCTTTTGAAGCACCTTTAGGTTCTGAAGTGGAAATACAAATTACAAAAGAATATGTAAAACAAAGAATAGGAAAACTCGCTGAAGACAAGGATTTGAGCGAATTTGTCCTTTAGGAGGATTTTTATGCATAAAATATTAATTATTGATGATTCACCAGAAATAGTTATATTATATGAAAAGATGATTGATAATTACCTTCAAAATGTAGATTATATCAATACTGTTATTTATACTTTAAATGAATTAAAAGATTTTTTAAATAACGAAGATAATTTTAAAGAAAAATATTCGTTAATAATAAGCGAAATAGAACTTCATGGTGAAAATATCACCGATTATTTAGAAATATTAAAAACATATCAACCTAGAACCCCTCTATATATTGTAAGTAATAAAATGAATTTAAATTCTATAAAAAATATTTTTAAAATAGGTGCTATGGACTGGATAGAAAAACCTATAGTTCCAGAGGAATTTTCTATAATGCTAGCTGAATCAATATTTAAAGGTGAAACTTTTGAAAGTAAATATAGAAAATTACGAAATGAATTGATAAAATTTGACAAAAATGAGAATTTGGAATTTTTCATGCTGGAAGATAAAATAAGTAATTTAATATTTGATAATCCTAATAGATATGAGGGACATTTTTTACTTGGTTATCTATATTGGAAAAAGTTAAATAATATTAATTTATTAAAAAAACATTATAATGCTGCACTTGCTCTTGCAGAAAATTCTATTAAAGATAAAGAACTGGAAAATATTATAGTTAAAATTCTGGAGGCTCAGAATAATGAAAAATAAAATAAAATATATAATCATTATTGGATGTGGAAGATTGGGTTCTGAATTAGCTAGACGATTTTCTAAAGATCATAATGTGATTGTTGTTGACAAATCTCCTGACGCATTAGAACGTTTAAAAAAATATAATTTTACAGGATTTTCGATGGTAGTTGATAGTTCTGATATTGCTATTTTAGAACAAGTAAAGGCTGAAAAAGCTGATTTAATATATATAGTTACTCCAGATGATAACTTGAATTTTATGCTTGCTAATGCATGTAATACTTTTTATAAATCAAAAAATAAAAATATTGAAATAATTGCAAGGGTTAATGACCCCCATAAAAAAAATATTTTTGAAAAAGCTGGATTGAATATTTTCTGTCCAATTGAACATTCTGTTGATGAATTAGTTGGAAATGAAGGTGTTAAAAAATGAAAAATAAAATTTTTTATATAATTGAAGGAGAGAACATAGCTTATTCAATTGTAAGAAATTTATTGTATCAAGGACATAATGTATTTTATATTTCTTCTAATATTGAAAATATAAACAGAATTTTATCTTTAAAAGCTTATTATTCAAATTTAGAAGGTATTTTACATGACCCTACAGAAATAAGTTTCTTAGAATCTCTTGACGTTGCTCCCAATAGAGTAGGCGGAATGATTTCATTATCTAATGATGATGCGCTTAATTTTGTTGTTTCTTGGTTAGTTAAACAAATATATGAGGATATAAGGGTTCTTTCCCTTGTGAATTATCCAGAAAATGAAAAATTATTTCTTAAAAATCATATTGAAACTGTAAGTATTACAAATTGGATAGAAAAATTAATTGAAGCTTCTATTGAATATCAAACAAATTTAAGTTTCTTTAATCCTTATGCTGATAAATTAGCTATTATAGAATTCAAAATAAAAAAACAAGATTTTGCTGCAAATAAAAAACTAAAAGATTTACATATGCCTGAAAATTCTATTGTTAGTATGTTAATTAGAAAAGATGAAATTTTTGTTCCACAAGGTAATACAGAGATAATTCCTGGAGATAAATTAGTTATCTTTTCATTAAAAGACAAAGTTCCAGAAGTAAAACTTAAACTTTTGAAGGGATGAAATTATGCCAAAATACCTTACTAATTTAAAATATAGATATAAATTAATTTTTAAAAATACTGGATTGATGCTTGTATATTTCGGAGTTGGATTAATTTTATTTGGCTCTTTAGCTCTTTTTTATCGCGATTTAAATTCTTTTTATAGTTTTTTAGAAGCTGGACTTATTAGCATTTTTACAGGAACTTTTTTTATTTTAATTAGTTGGAATGTTAAAACTTCCGCTATTAATATTCAAGATGCCATTGTAATAATATTTTTAGTATGGACATTGGCGATATTTTTTTCTGCATTACCTTTTGTCTTTTCAGGAATATTAAATATACATCAAGCAATTTTTGAATCCACAAGTGGTTGGACAACAACAGGGCTCACATTAGTTGATGTTACAAAAATACCAAAAATTTTCCTATTATGGCGCAGTTTAATGCAATACTTTGGCGGAGCTGGTTTTGCATTAATTATGGTTATTGCAACTGGAGCATTGGGCGTAGGTTTGTATCAAGCAGAAGGAAGAACTGATAACGTTGTTCCAAATTTAAGAGATTCTGCAAAAATTATATTTGGTATTTATATATCATGGGCTATAATTGGAATTATCCTTTTAAAATTTATAGCTAAGTTGTCTTTTTTTGACTCTTTTAACCATACACTGACAGCTTTAGCTACAGGTGGTTTTTCCACAAAAATTAATAGTATTGGAGAATTTAATAATATAAACGCAGAAATTATTATTATGGGTTTGATGATTGCAGGAGGTACGGGATTTGGTGTCCATTATGCTGCATTGAAAAGAAGAGATTTATTTAAAAAGAATCCAGAACCTAAAACTATGCTTTTCATATTAATAATATCTATACCTTTAATTTTATTTTTTACAACGAAAATGCTATACGGATTTTGGGGCGGTCTACGTCACTCTGCCTTCCAGGCTATTTCTGCTTTAACAGGAACAGGATTTTCTACTGTTTCTTTTAATAATTGGAATAATTTTGGCCTTTTGATTATGACAATATTAATGATATTAGGCGGTATGATGGATTCCACTTCAGGTGGATTGAAATTATTTAGAATTTTTGTAATATGGAAAATTATTATTCATCAAATAAAAAGTTACTTTAAACCTGAAGGCAGTATTTTCCATATAGAAGTCTATAAAGGAATTTCTAAAAAGAAAATATCCTATGATACATTAAAAGATGTAATTGCCGTTGTATTTATGTATTTCTTAATATATACTATAGGTGTTCTTGTTCTATTATCTTACGGTTATTCAATGGAAGATTCTTTATTTGAATATGCTTCAGCATTATCAGCTGTTGGTTTATCTGTCGGAATAACTACTCCAAATTCACCTTTAGGTATTATCTGGATTGAAACAATGGGAATGTATTTAGGAAGACTTGAATTCTTTGTAATATTCTTTGCTATTATCAAAATATTTAGGGATATAAAAGACATAATACAGATTAATCTTTCTAAATTAGAAGGAGGTGAGCCCTTTTAAGGGTAATATATGGCGCAGTATAAAAGATTAAAAGGTACTCAAGATATTTTTGGTGAAGAAACTAAATATTGGTATTTCGTAGAATCCAAAGCACGTGAAATATTTTTAAAATACGGGTTTAAAGAAATTAGAACTCCTATAATTGAATCAACAGAATTATTTAAACGTAGTGTAGGTGAAACATCTGATATTGTACAAAAAGAAATGTATACATTCAAGGATAAAGGAGGACGTTCTATTACATTAAGACCTGAAGGAACAGCTCCTGTCGTAAGAGCTTATGTGGAAAATTCAATGATCAATCTTGGATCTCCCATAAAACTTTATTATATGGGACCAATGTTCAGATATGAAAGACCTCAAGCTGGTAGGCAAAGACAGTTTCATCAAATTGGCGTTGAAATATTCGGCACCGATACCCCAATTTCAGATGCCGAAATAATAATTTTAGCAGATGAATTATTAAAAGCTTTTGGTTTAAAAAATTATAAAATCAAAATTAATAGTATAGGGTGTGAAAAATGTCGTCCAAAATATAAAGAATCATTAAAAAACTATTATAACCCTTTATTACCTAATATGTGCCATGATTGTCAAAAAAGATATGAGACAAATATAATGCGCCTTTTAGATTGTAAAGTTGATAGTAAATATTCTAAAGATGCTCCTGTTATTTTAGATCATTTGTGTGAAGATTGTAAAACTCATTTTAATAAAGTTATTAAATATTTAGATGAATTAAATATAAATTATGAAGTCGATCCAAAAATAGTTCGAGGACTTGATTATTATACAAAAACTGCTTTTGAAATTGAACATCTGGATTTAGGTGCTCAATCTGCTATTTTAGGTGGAGGAAGATATAATTCTTTAGTTGAAGAAATTGGCGGAAGAGAAACACCTGCTATAGGTTTTGGTGTTGGAGTGGAAAGAATTATTCTTGCATTAAAACAAGAAAATATTGAAATTGAAAATCCAGAAAAAATTGATATATATATAGCCTATTCTGGAGAAAAAACTGATTTTGAAGCGTTAAAATTATCTAAAATCTTAAAAAAAGAAGGATTAAAGGTATTTTTAAATCTCTCTGAAAGAAGCATTAGAAATCAAATGAAACATGCAAACAAAATAAAAGCTAAATTTGTTGCAATTATAGGTGAAAATGAATTAAAGACTGAGACTGTTACTATAAAAAATATGATAAGTGGAGAACAATTTGAAGTAGAAAAGTTTTGGGTTCCACAAATTTTAAAAGAAAAATCTTTATTGGAGTGATTAAATGATTTTTTTAAATCCTTTTATTGTAATTATTGGAATGATAATATATATTATACCTTATTTATGGCCTTTAAGTTTTGCTATCACCATGTTTATATATCATATATTACTAAAAAACAGAGATGAACATATAAAAAGATTAAAAAAATTATTTAAAGCTAAAAACATAGAATTAATTGCTTTAGAACAAATAAAAGAAGGTAATTCTTTAAAAATACTTTTTGGATATTTAATTTCTTTTGCAGGGTTTTCAATTATTTTTATAAAAATCTCAAATCAACTAGAAAAATTTTACAATCAAATTTCTTCAGTTGAGGAACTACAAAATTTAGAATATGTTTTACCTGGTTTTGATACTTTTTTATTCTTTTTATTTTTATTTTTCATATGGTTTACTTATACCAAACTAATAAATAAAATAATAAAAGATCAATTTTATATTCAAAATGTAGAAATACAAAAAAACTTAATTGACAAACCCATACTAAAATACAGAGATTCAAATTTTGTTATGTTTCTCAGAATAATAACCTTTAATTTATATGAATGGTTTTTACTAATATCTTTAATAAAAGAAACAAATTCTTTATATATTGCAGATGGAACTTACAAAATTCTGGAAGAAAATAATAAAAATGAAGATATTATAAATAACAAAAAAGTTGATACACATTCTATGAATTTGGATCCTAAAAATTTTAATTCAAAAGATGAATTTTTAAGTTATGTATATTTAGAATTATCCAAATTAGATACAGTAAGTAGAATAAAAAAAATGGAAGAATTACTTCAAAAAAACATACTAACAAAAGAAGAAATAGAAAAAATTAAAAAAATGTTTTAATTTTTACAAAAAATACACAAAACTTTTACTTGACAACTGGCTAAATTATTAATATAATAATACCGATTTTAATTATGAAATAATGGCTGTCTTGTGAAATCTAATAGGGAGGTATTAATATGACAAGAGACGAACTTTTTGAAAAAGTAAAAGAAATTATAGTAGAAACATTAAATGTTGAAGATGAAGATGTTACTTTAGACGCTTCATTTACAGATGATTTAGATGCTGATTCCTTAGAGCTTGTTGATTTAACAATGGCTTTTGAATCAGAACTAGGTGTTACAATTGAAGATGAGGAACTAGAAAACATCAAAACTGTCGAAGATGTTGTAAATTCGTTAGCCGAAAAATTAAATATAGAAGAAGAATAATGACCTTTATAAGGGAAGCTTTCGCTTCCCTTATTTTATTTTAATTTTGAATTGAGGAGGTTAGTGAAATGGCGAAAAAATATATCGTTGTTACTGGTGGTGTTTTAAGCGGAATTGGAAAAGGTATAGTTTCTGCTTCAATTGGACGAATTTTAAAAGATTGTGGCATAAATATTACATCTTTAAAAATCGATCCTTATTTAAATGTTGATGCTGGCACAATGAATCCTAATCAACATGGAGAAGTTTTTGTTACTGACGATGGTTATGAAGCAGACTTAGATCTGGGACATTATGAAAGATTTTTAGGGATAGACATGAAACGATATAATAATATAACTGCCGGGCAAATATTTAAAAGTATTATTGAAAAAGAAAGAGAAGGAAAATATCTTGGTGCAACTGTTCAAATGGTTCCTCATGTAACTGAAGAAATTAAAAATAAAATAAAATATATTGATACAGATTTGTTAATGATTGAGATTGGAGGGACAGTTGGAGATATTGAAGGTGAAATATTTTTAGAAGCTGTGAGGGAATTATCTTTAGAAGAAGGTATTGAAACCTTCTTTTTTATCCACGTTACGTTTGTTCCTTACTTAAATGTAACAAATGAATTTAAAACTAAACCTACACAACAATCTGTTCAACTATTAAGAAAAATAGGTATTCACCCAAACATGCTGATTATTAGGACTGAAAAAAGTATAGACTCAAATAGCTTAGATAAAATTGCTTTATTTGCTGGAGTAAATAGAAAATATGTAATTAATTTACCTGATGCTGAAAATGTTTATGAAGTTCCAGAAAAATTATTTAATATTGGAATACAAACTATTATTGCAGAAAAACTGAATCTTGAAATTAGTAATCATTTAAATTGGAATTACCCAAAAACTTTTTCTCCACTAAAAATTGCTATGATTGGAAAATATCTTGGAACTGATGATGCATATAAAAGTATCATTGAAAGTATATTTTTAAGCGGTGCTGAAAAACCTGATTTAATTGATTCACAACTTATAGAAGATTTAAATGAAGAAGAAGCTAAAGAGTTACTATCTAAATATGATGGAATTATTATTCCTGGCGGATTTGGTAAAAGAGGAATTGAAGGAAAAATTAAATCTGTAAAAATAGCTAGAGAAAACAAAATCCCTATTTTAGGTATTTGTTTAGGTATGCAAGTTATGGTTATAGAATTTGCAAGACATGTTGGAAATCTAAAAAATGCAAATTCTTTAGAATTTGATCCAAAAACACCTTATCCTGTAATTGATATAATGGAAGAACAAAAAGAAATCCTAAAATTAGGTGGAACAATGCGGTTAGGAGCTCAAAAAACTATAATTTTAAAAAATTCTAAACTCTATGATATTTATAAAACAGATATTGTTTTTGAAAGGCATAGGCATAGATATGAAGTGAATTTTGAAAAATTTGAAGATTTATTCGCTTATCCTGAAAATGAAAATTCAGAAAACAAATTAATTATTTCGGCTAAGTCGGATTTTGTAGAAGCTGTTGAAATAAAAGAACATCCATTTTTTGTCGGCGTCCAATTTCATCCGGAATTAAAAAGTAAAGTTGGTTCTCCTCACCCCATTTTTAAATCGTTTATAAATAAACTAAAAGAATTAAAGGGATTAAAATGAGTCTTATTCTTTTGCTATTATCTATTATTATTTACTTTATATTGATATATACCATTGAAAAAAAATACACTTTTGAGCAATCTTTGATAATAAAGATTGCTCTATTTTCTCTTTTAATACCTATTTTTAAAATCCCTTTTTATTCTGAAACCCCATATTCATTATATTACATCTTCATTATATATGGCATTGTATTAATACTTTTACCTGAAAAATGGATAAAAACTTCAGGTTTTAGATTATATATTAATAAAAAAAGATTATTTTTAATTCCACTATCTGCTTCAATAACGGAAGAAGTATTTTTCAGAGGTATTTTAAACGAGCTTTTATTAAATGTATATAATAGTATAATTATTGTATCTATTATTTCATCATTCCTTTTTGCATTAATACATATTTTTAATTTTATAAACGGAATAGAGAACAAAAAATACTTTTTATTGACATTCCCCTTAAGATTTGCATTTGGACTATTTTTTTCATATATATATTTTAAATATGGCTTATTTAGCGTTATAATAATACATTTTTTAGTTGACTTTCCAGCATTATATAGATTGTATAAACTAAACTTTTAAAAAAAGTCATATTGGATCGATTTTATCGATATTAAATTTTTTTATGTTATAATATACTTGTTTAAGACTACTGAAATTTGTTTTATATTCAAATATATACTTGAATCAGATTAATTTCAAAAAGCGGTGAGGTGTTTGAATGGATTATATTTATGTTAAAGGTGCAAGAGAGCATAATTTAAAAAATATTGATGTTAAAATACCAAAAAATAAATTAGTTGTAATTTCTGGTTTATCTGGTTCTGGTAAATCCACTTTAGCTATGGATACTATTTATGCAGAAGGTCAGAGACGTTATTTAGAATCTGTATCATCTTATGCCAGAATGTTTTTGGGCGAGTTAAAAAAACCAGATGTTGAACATATTGAGGGTTTATCTCCAGCTATTGCTATTGAACAAAAATCCGTTTCTCACAATCCCCGATCAACTGTTGGAACAGTTACCGAAATTTATGATTATATGAGAGTACTATTTGCACGAATCGGAAAACCATTTTGTCCAAAATGTAAAATCCCTGTTGAAAAGTCTACTATTGATGAAATAATTGATAAAGTATATAAAGAATTTGATGAGAATTCTCGAATATATATTTTTTCTCCTATAGCTAAAGAGAAAAAGGGAGAATTCAAAAAAGAAATTGCACAAATGAGAAAAAACGGATATAAAAGAATCGAAATTGATGGTGAAATATTTGATTTAGAAGATATTTCTTCTTTGAGAAAAAGTTATAGACATACTATTAACCTTTTAATTGACAGATTAAAATTAAAAAAGGAAAACTATGAAAGATTATATGAAGCAATAGAACTTTCACTAAAAGAATCTGATGGATTTGTAGAGATTAGAGAATTAAATAATGAAAAAGTAATAAAATCAAGAACATATAGTGAAAAATTAGTATGCCCTCATTGTGGTTTTAGTTTTCCGGAAATTACTCCTAAATTGTTTTCTTTTAATAGCCCATATGGTGCTTGTGAAGAATGTCATGGTCTTGGATTTAAATATGAATTTGAACCTACTTATATGTTAGATCCTGACAAAAATATATACAATGGAGTTGTAAAAATCGGGAAAGATAGTTATTTTATTAAAAGTTTAGAACGAGTTATCTTACATTATAATGATGATCCACAAAAAAAAATTAAAGAATTAAAACCTGAAACACAAGATGCTTTATTATATGGTACAAAAGATAAAATAAATTTTGAATATATAACTTCAAATGGTATATATACTTTCAAAAAACAATTTGAAGGACTTTATAATATGTATGAAAGACGTTATAACTCAACAGAGTCAGAAGAAATGAAACTTTATTATCAAAATGAATTTATGAGTATGAAAACATGCCAAGCATGTGAAGGAAAAAGATTAAAAATTGAGCCTTTAAATATTAAAATCAATGAAAAAAATATTCAGGAAATTTCAGATATGCCTATTGAAAAGGCAAAAGAGTTTTTTGAAAATATTACTTTATCTAAATTTGAAAAAATGGTTGTTGGAGAACTTTTGACAGAAATAATAAAACGATTGGGATTTCTTATAGATGTGGGTCTTGGATATATATCTCTCTCAAGAACTGCAAACACTCTTTCTGGTGGAGAATCTCAAAGAGTTCGTTTAGCAACACAAATTGGTTCAGGATTAACTGGTGTCACTTATGTTTTAGACGAACCAACTATAGGATTACATCCACGTGATAACGAACGGCTAATAAACACATTAAAAAAATTAAAAGATTTAGGAAATACTGTATTAATAGTAGAACATGATGAAGAAGTTATAAAATCATCGGACTATATTATAGATTTAGGTCCTGGCGCTGGTATAAATGGCGGAAATATTGTCTATAGTGGATGGGTTAGAAATTTACTAAAAAATCCAAAAAATTCTTTGACTGGCCAATATATTACTGGAAAAAAAAGAATTGAAATAATAAAATACAATACCAAAAGAGTTGATAAAAATATTTCTTTAATATTATATGGTGCTTCACATAATAATTTAAAAAATATTGATGTTGAATTTCCACTAGGAAAATTTATTGCTATTACAGGTGTTTCTGGTTCGGGAAAATCTTCTTTGATTATGGATACTTTGTATCCCGCTTTAATTAAAGAATTGCGAAATGCCAGAGTAAAACCTGGATATTATAAAAAAATTGAAGGTCTAGAAAATATTGATAATGTTATCTCAATAGATCAATCTCCTATTGGAAGAACCCCAAGAAGCAATCCTGCAACCTATACTGGTGTGTTTGATTTAATAAGAGATTTGTTTGCTGCAACAAAAGAATCCAGAATGAAAGGATTTAAAAAAGGAAGATTTAGTTTTAATGTTAAAGGTGGCCGTTGTGAAGCCTGTAGAGGAAATGGATATTTAAAAATTGAAATGCAATTTTTACCTGATGTATATGTTACATGTGATGTATGTAAAGGAAAAAGATATAATAAAGAAACATTAAGCGTTAAATATAGAGAAAAATCTATTGCAGATATCTTAGATATGTCTGTTGATGAAGCTTTAAACTTTTTCCAAAATATCCCAAGAATATATAATATATTAAACTTATTAAATGATGTTGGCTTAGGCTATATAAAATTAGGCCAACCTGCAACAACCTTATCCGGTGGTGAAGCTCAAAGAATAAAATTAACTTCTGAATTGAGAAAAAGGGCTACAGGAAAAACAATATATTTTTTAGATGAACCTACTACTGGTCTTCATTTTGAAGATGTAAAGAAATTAATTGAGGTTCTCCATAGATTGGTGGAAAAGGGTAATACTGTTATAATCATTGAACATAATCTGGATGTTATAAAAAATGCTGATTACATTATTGATCTAGGCACAGAAGGCGGGGAAAAAGGCGGATATATTATTGCACAAGGAAGTGTAGAAGATATAATAAATGCTAATACTTACACTGGTCAATATTTAAAAAAATTAATAAAATAATATTTTTTACTCAAGAAATAAAAAAACATCCCAGCTGGGATGTTTTTTTTGTTTTATTCCTGAACTTCAAACATGTCTTTACCTACACCACACATTGGACATACCCAATCTTCTGGCAAATCATCAAATGATGTTCCTGCTGGTATTCCTGCTGTAGGATCTCCTTCTTCTGGATCGTAAATATAACCACATACTGTACATACGTATTTTTTCATTTCCATCCCTCCTATTAAAAGCTATTTATTTTTGTAACAATTACAAAATTATTATATCATTTTTTTTTTGTGTTGTCAATAGCTTTTTATATCAATTATTTTTATTTCGCTTGCTTTACTTTTTAGACATGATAATTTTGTGATATAATATATTATATAAATATATTTTGGAGGTTGTTAATATGTATGATGAAGTAAAAGATACACCTGTTATTATATTAAATGGTTTTAATAGCGATGAAATAAATAAAATTATGAAAACAATAAAAAATGTTGATGACTTACCGAGAATTATTTTTGCAACTACTACAAAAACTAATGTCAATTGGAAAATTGGTGATCTAATAAATGAATTAAGAAAAGAGGATTTAGAAGTAAAAAAGGCTTTGAAAAAAGCATTAGAAAATAAAAAATAACGAGATGATAAAATGGAAACTTATTTTTATTATGAAAATCCAGAAAAATCTCTTTTTTTAAAAACTGAGCGAGGTTATCCAAAATTAGGAGTTACTGTTGACTCCGGAGGAGCAAATTTTGCTCTTTTTACTGAGAATGGTAAAAAAGTTATTTTGGAATTATATCAAAACTTTTATGATGAGGAACCCTCTCATATTTTTGAACTAGATCCAATAAAAAACAAAACCGGTAATATCTGGCATATTTATATTCATAATGTAAAACACGGTCAATTTTATGGTTGGCGCGTGGATGGAATTTATGACCCTTTAAATGGTTTAAGATTTAATAAATATAAATTATTATCTGATCCATACGCTAAAGCAATTTCTGGTTCATACAATTGGGATGAAGATAGTGTTTATGGATATGATAAAACCTCTCCTCTTTTAGATTTATCTTTCTCTACTATCGATTCTGCAAAAAGTCCTACGAAATCAATTGTTATAGATGATTCTGTTTATGATTGGGAAGATGATATACATCCAAGAATACCTTTGAAAGATTTAGTTATTTATGAATTAAATGTTAGATTGTTTACAATGAATCCAAATTCCAATGTGAAATCAAAAGGATCATTTGATGGTATTATTGAAAAGTTATACCACTTAAAAGAATTAGGTGTAAATGCCATTGAATTAATGCCCATCTTCGAATTTAATCCTAACTCAATTATTAGAAATAATCCTATAACTGGCGAAAGATTAAAAGATGTTTGGGGATATAATCCTTTAAGTTTTTTTGCTGTAACTGGAAATTATTCTAATGGTTTAAAAATAGGTGAACAGGTGTTTTTATTTAAGGATTTTGTAAAAACCCTTCATAAAGAAGGATTTGAAGTAATCTTAGATGTTGTATATAATCATACAGGTGAAGGCAACGAATTAGGACCAACTTTATCTTTTAGAGGTATAGATAATCCTGTCTATTATATATTAAATAAGAATAAAAGATATTATGAAAATTATTCTGGATGTGGAAATACTTTTAATTGTAATCATACTGTTGTTAAAAATCTTATTATTGATAGTTTAAGATATTGGGTTACTGAAATGCATGTTGATGGTTTTAGATTTGATTTAGCTTCAATACTAGGAAGAGATCCACATGGCAATTGGATAGGCGATTTATCATTGTTGAAAGATATTGCTGAAGATCCTGTAATTTTTGGTTCCAAATTAATTGCAGAAGGTTGGGATGCTGCTGGTGGATATTTTTTAGGTGCATTCCCTGAAAGATGGGCGGAATGGAATGGAAAATTTAGAGATTCTGTAAGAAGGTTTGTTCGAGGTGATGAAGGGTTAGTTGCTGAAATTGCATGTAGAATCGCTGGAAGCGAAGATTTATACGGAAACAAATCTCCTGTTGCTAGTGTAAATTTTATAACTTCACATGACGGATTTACATTGTGGGATTTAGTTTCCTATAATGAAAAACACAATGAAGAAAATGGAGAAAAAAATAATGATGGTTCTAATGATAATTATAGTTTTAATTATGGTATAGAAGGAGAAACTAATGATGAAAATATAATAAAAATTAGAAAAAAACAGATAAAAAATTTTTTTACTATCCTTATGATCTCTCAAGGTACGCCAATGATATATATGGGTGATGAATTTTGTCGAACACAATATGGAAACAATAATGCATATTGTCAAGATACAATAAAAAATTGGGTTGATTGGAAAAGAAAAGAAGATTTTTCTGATATATTTAAATTTGTTAAGAAATTAATAAACTTTAGAAAATCTCATCATACTTTAAGACGAGAACATTTTTTTACAGGAAAAGATTATTCTGGTGACGGAATACCTGACATTACGTGGCATGGTGTTAAACTAAATCAACCTGATTTTTCTCATTATTCTAAATCTTTAGCTTTTATGATAAGCGGTATAGACTTTGTAGATCAAAGTCTTCCACCTGATAACGATGTATATATTGCACTTAATTTTTATGAAAAAGAACTGAAATTTGAACTCCCTGTATTACATAATAAAAATTGGTTTCGTGTAATTGATACCCACTTTGAATCTCCAAATGATTTCCTTGATTTTCCTCAAAAAGTTTCCAATTATTATGTTGTTAAATCTAAAAGTATCATTGTTTTAATTTCTAAATGAACTTTTTTTGTGGTAAAATATATATAAGAATTTTTTAGGAGTGGTTTATATTAAAATTTCTATTTTAAGCACTGGCGATGAACTTGTTGAGGGAGATATACTAAATACTACATCAAAAGAAATTTCTAATATTCTATATTCTATGGGATTTGAAGTATCTACCCATATTAATGTTAGTGATAAAAAAGATGATATTTTATCTTCTTTAAAATTTCTTTTTGAAAATAATGATGTAATAATAATAACTGGTGGCCTTGGGTCTACAAATGATGATATTACTAAAGAGGTTGTTGCCGAATTTCTAAATGAGAAGTTAGTTCTTAATGAAAAAATTTATAATAATATTATTGCTAGATATAAAAAATTCGGGAAAACGCCAAACAAATTTATAAAAAAACAAGCTTTATTATTTGAAAATGCTAAAATACTAAAAAATGATATAGGTAGTGCTCCAGGATTATACTTAACAAAAAATAACAAACATTATATTTTATTACCTGGCCCCCCAAATGAGGCTATCCCTATGTTTAAAAAATATTTAAATGAAATTTTTTCTAATTTCGATGCTAAAAAGATTCCTGTAAAAAAAATCCAATTTTATAATATTACTGAATCGCAACTAATGTCTAAACTGGAAAAAAAACTAAAAAATATTAAATATTCGACAAAATTAGAACTGGCTATTGGACCTTCAATAATATTTAAAGACAATCCAGAAAAAATAAATGATATCGTTTGTTTCATTGAAAAAAATTTCTCTCAAAATATCGTCCCAAACCATTTTATAAAAAATCTTGTAGAAAAATTATCTTTTAAAAACAAAACAATTTCTACAGCTGAATCGTGTACCGGAGGTTTAGTTGGAAAGTTGATAACTGATATACCAGGTTCCTCAAAAGTTTATAAAGGAAGCATAATTGCATATTCTAACGAAACGAAAAATAAAATCTTAAATGTTGACAAGAATATTTTAGAAAAATATAGTGCAGTAAGTTCAGAAGTTGTTGAACTTATGTCAAAAAATATTGCTCAACTTTTAAATACAGATTTTTCAATATCTATAAGCGGAATAGCTGGCCCAGAGAATTCCTACAATTATCCTATAGGCACAGTGTTTTTCGGATTTTATAACAAAATTTATGATAAAATAATAATTGAAAAAAAGATATTTTCCGGAAATAGAGCTATGATTAGAGAAAAATCTGCTTATTATTCGCTAATAAGATTATTAAAACTGTTTTTATAGGAGGTTTTTTTATGGGAGAAATGGATATTTATTTGAATGTTTTTATTGAAGAAGCTAATGAAAATTTACAAAGATTAAATGAAGAGCTGTTAGAATTAGAAAATAACCCAGAAAATTTAGAAAAAGTAAATGAAATATTTAGAGTTATGCATACCTTTAAAGGTATGGCTGGGACAATGGGCTTTGATAAAATAGCTAAAGTTTCTCATAGAATGGAAAATATTCTGGATAAAATTAGAAAAGGGGAAACTAAAGTTGATTCTGACTTAATTGATTTGCTTTTTAAAACACTTGATGCTCTGACAGAAAGTATAGCTGATATTTCTAATGGTGGAAAAGGTGATTTGAATGCTTTAGATGATTTAATTTCTGTTCTTGAGAAATATACAGATACTATAACTAAAAAAAATGAAGCCGATAAAGAAAAAAACAAAGAATCTCTTCCTTTAGAGTCATCTGAAAAGCTTTCACATCTTGATGATATTACAAGAGAATCATTAAAAAATCTTTATTTAACTGCTAAAGAGAAAAATCTAAATTTCTTTTTAATTACAGTACGCTTTAATAAAGATGTCCAATTAAAAGCTGCTAGAGCTTTTATGATTTTGCATAAAATCGATGATTTAGGTGGGGAAGTTGTATACACAAATCCTTCTTCACAAGATATTGAAGATGAAAAATTCGATCTAGAAATAGAATTGGGTGTAATAATTAATATCCCAGCAGATGATTTAAGAGAAAGTCTATTTAGCATTTCCGAAGTAGAAAGTGTTGCTGTTAATGAATTTGAACCTTCCGATTTTGAAAAGCAACAACAAATTTTCGAAGGACCTAAAAATAATGTTGATAATCAAAATAATGTTTCTGTTGAAAAATCTTCTGAACCAAAAAAGAAAATTCAACTTCAATCTGTTAGAGTTGATATTGAAAAATTAGATCAATTAATGAATTTAATGGCTGAATTAGTTATTTCAAGAAGCAGAATAACTGAAACATTAAGAAAATATGAAATAAAAGATGTTGATGAAAGTTTAGCAAATTTAAGCAGAATTACTTTAGATTTGCAAAATATCGTAATGAAAATTAGAATGATTCCAATTGCTTTTGTCTTTAATAGATTCCCAAGGGTTGTTAGAGATACCGCAAAAAAACTTGGAAAAGAAGTAAATTTAGTTATTGAAGGTGAAGATACCGAACTCGACAGAACAGTTGTTGATGAAATAGGTGATCCACTAATTCATTTAATTAGAAATTCTATAGACCACGGAATTGAACCTGTGGATGAGAGAATAAAAAAAGGAAAACCTAAAATTGGTACAATCAAATTATCCGCCTGGCATGAAGGCGACGGTGTTGTTATTACCGTTGAAGATGATGGGAAAGGTTTAGATAGAGAAGTTATAGCTAACAAAGCTGTAGAAAGAGGTTTAGTTGATCCTTCCATGATTCAAACTATGAGTGATGATGAAGTTTTCTCATTTATTTTCTTGCCAGGTTTTTCTACTAAACAACAAGCTACAGATTTATCTGGTCGTGGTGTGGGTATGGATGTTGTTAAAACAGTTGTTGAATCTTTAAATGGAAGTGTAACTATTTCTTCTAAAAAAGATATTGGTACAAAAATTATAATCAGACTACCTCTAACTTTATCCATTATACAGGTTTTATTAGTAACAATTGATAACTTTGTATATGCTATACCAATCGCTAATATTGATACAACTCAAAAAGTTACAGATGGAGATATAAGAATAGTTCAAGGAAATGAAGTATTTGTATTAAGAGGAGAAGTTATTCCATTAATTAGGTTAAGAAATGTCTTTAAAATGCCGAAAAATGATGATGGCCTTTCAGAAAAAGTGGTGATCGTAAAAACTGCAAATAGAAAATATGGAGTTGTTGTTGATACTCTATTAGGGCAAGATGATATCGTTATAAAACCGCTTGGAAAGTATCTTAATAGTGTAAAAGAATTTAGCGGTGGTGCAATTTTGGGTGATGGAAGAATTGCTTTAATTCTTGATATTACAAACTTAAATGAATTATGATGAGGTGAGATTATGCAAAAAGAGATTCTATCTTTTGAAATTTTAAACCAGGAATTTGGGATTGATGTTGAATATGTTGAAATGGTTATTGAAAAAGAAGATATTACCCCTGTTCCAAATTCAAAGGATTTTATTGAAGGAATTGTTAATTTACGTGGAAGAATCGTTACTGTTTTTGACTTAACAAAAATTTTAGATCTGGAAATAGATGAAAATTTTGAGTTTGATAGTATAATAATTATGAAACATGAAAAAGAAGAACTTGGTATTTTAGTAAACAAAGTAAATAATGTCATTTCGTTTGATGATGAAGAACTGGATATTTTACCTTCAAAAAGTGGAACATTTGTAGGAAAAGTTAATGGTGTTTTAAAAATAGATAATAGACTTATAGTATATCTTAATTTAGATAAATTATTTGAATCTATAGAAATATAATTATAATTTAAGTGGAGGTGCTTTTAATGGCGATAAAAGTTTTGATAGTCGATGATGCTGCTTTTATGAGAATGTTATTAAAAGATATTGTTACAAAAGCGGGGATGGAAGTTGTCGGAGAAGCCGCTAATGGTCAAGAAGCGGTGACAAAATATATGGAATTAAAACCAGATGTTGTTACTATGGATATTACTATGCCTGTTATGGATGGGATCCAGGCTATAAAAGAAATTAAAAAACAAGACCCTGCTGCTAAAATTATAGTATGTAGCGCTATGGGACAACAAGCAATGGTTATTGAAGCTATACAAGCAGGAGCAAAAGATTTTATTGTTAAACCATTCCAAGCTAATAGAGTAATAGAAGCAATCCAAAAGGTTTCAAGGGGGTGATCTTACGCCCCTTACTTTTTCATCAACTCAAACAAATTTTATGACTAATTGGACACTATGGGCATTTTTTTTAATATTTTTTCTTTTACTTTTTATTCTTTTATTGGTTTTCATTCAAAAAAAACTTATAAATAAAGGATTATTAAATACCCCTTCAGTAAGAATTGTAAAAAAGTTTTATATTGATAGAAATTTGACTTTAAATATTATAAAAGTTCTTGATGATTATTATCTTGTTTTATCAAATAACAATTCCATATCATATCTGGACAAATTGGATTATGAAAAACTTTCGGAGCTCTTAAAAGGGAAAAAAGAATTTTTTGATACTTTTATTGGAGCTTTAAAAAGGGAGAAAAAAATAAATGAAGAAACTATACAATAAAAAAACTTTTTTAATCATCATATTCCTTTTATTATTTTTTTCAGGTTCAGCTCAAGAACCTGTACCCATTCCAGAAATTTCTATTAATATAGGTGGAAATACACCTGGCCCTAATACGCTAGTTCCAACACTTGAAATATTATTATTACTTTCTATTTTAACATTAGCTCCTTCATTAATAATGATGTTTACGTCATTTACAAGAATTATTATAGTTTTATCATTTCTGAGAACTGCCATGGGAAGTCGTCAGGCTCCTTCTAATCAAATTTTAATAGGTGTTGCTCTGATATTAACTTATTTAATAATGTCTCCTGTATTTAATAAAATTTATCAAGATGCTGTTATTCCATATACAGAAGAACAGATTTCATATACGCAATTTTTCGAAAATGCATGGAATCCAATAAAAACATTTATGATTAATGAAATTGTAACTCATAAAAACCAAGATAATATTTTTATGTTAGCTTCAAGTGTTCAAAAAGAGATAAAAAATATAAACGATACTCCACCTGAAATTTTGATTCCTGCATTTGCTTTAAGCGAATTAGAAATTTCTTTTAAAATGGGTGTGTTAATCTATATTCCTTTTATTATTGTTGACATGGTTGTCGCGAGTATTCTTTTATCTATGGGTATGATGATGATTCCACCTATTATGATTTCAATGCCATTTAAACTATTACTTTTTATTCTTGTAAATGGATGGGATTTATTAATTGGAGGCTTAATAAGAAGTTTCCAAGTTTCGGGAGGTTTGTAAATTGACATTAGAAACCTTTATTGATGTTTTTAGATATGCTATATCTGTATTTTTATCTATAATTTCACCCATTTTATTAGTTAGTTTAGGTGTGGGATTAATTATAAGTATTTTTCAAACTATAACTTCTATAAATGAGCAAACTTTAACTTTTGCTCCTAAGATTATTATTACTTTTTTAGCTGTTGGGCTATTGTTTGGTTGGATTGCTCAAAAATTAATGGATTTCACATATGAAATATTAACTACATATTTTGGAATGATTTAATATGGATATTGTAACCTTTTTAGAAACACGTTTCTGGGTTTGGGCCATAATATTTTTTAGAATTTTAGGTCTTAGTATTTCTGCACCTATTATCGGATCAGGCATAATACCGTTTTATTTACGGGTATTTTCGTCCGTGTTTATTTCATGGATTACTTTACCTTTGATAACTTTAACTATACCTGATCTACCAACTTTCTATTTAATTACAATTATGTTAATAAATTTCTTTTTAGGCATTTTAATTGGTTTGGTTTCTTATTTACCTATAGCAGCTTTACAATTTGCCGGACAGTTTTTTGCTTTTCAAATGGGATTTGCTCTTGCTGGAATATTTGATCCCATAAGTGGAGAAGAATCTCCTATTATTGGCCAATTAGCCTTTTTAATAGGAATTTTTGCATTTTTATCTTTTAAAATGCACATTGTATTATTTCAAACCATTATTAATTCATTTTATTCAATACCTCTAGTTTTTTCTATAAATATTAAATTTTTTCCTGAAATAATATCAACATTTGGCAAAATTTTTGAAATTGGTGCTCAACTCGCATTACCAATGAGTGCGTTTATGTTAAGTGTTAATATTAGTTTAGGAATTGTTTCAAGAATGATTCCCCAAATAAATGTTTTTATTGTTGGATTACCTTTAAATATACTAGTAGGGACTTTAATATTATTAAGTATTATTGGTGTTTGGGTAGAAATTTTTAGCATTAATATATCGGAGATAATAAAATGGATAAATTCTTTAATAACATTGATTTCAAAATAAATTTACAACTTTTTGCCGATCCAAGCAAAACTGAAGAACCTACACCAAGACGTTTACAACAAGCTCGAGAAGAAGGAAATGTTCCTGTTTCAAAGGAACTATTAACTGCTTTTTCTTTTTTAGGTGTTTCAGTCGTTTTTTACGTTTTATCAAAATATTTATTTACAGATCTTAAAGCCGCTTTCATGAGATATTTATCTCTTGATACAACTTTTTTAGATGAAAACGCATTAATGAATTTAATCTTGCAGCAACAAAATCTTTTCGTAAAAATAACTATTTTTTTATTTTCATCTGCAATTATCAGTTTGTTGTTAGGTATGTTACAAACAAAATTCCTTTTTTCTCCAAAAGCAATGAAATTCGATTTGGGAAAACTCAATCCAATAAAAGGTTTTCAAAGAATTTTCTCTATGAAAACACTTTTTGAACTTTTAAAATCTTTAATAAAATTATCTTTAGTTGGATATATTTCATATAATATAATTAGATCAAATTGGAATACTATTATTTCTTTACCATATACAAGCATAGAAACCTCTCTTACATTCTTATTCTCTATTATAATAGAAATCTTTTTTAAATTAGGAATTTTAATGTTGTTATTAGGCCTCTTTGATTTCTGGTATCAAAAAAGAGAATACAAGAAAAATTTAAGAATGACAAAACAAGAAGTAAAACAAGAAATGAAAGATATTGAAGGAGATCCACAAATAAAAGCGGCAAGAATGCGTAGACTAAGGCAAATAATAAATCAAAATATAATGAAAGAAGTACCAAAAGCTACTGTTGTCGTTACCAACCCAACACACTATGCTGTAGCTATTAAATATGAAAAAGATGAGAATGACGTTCCTATTGTTGTAGCTAAAGGATATGATAAGATAGCTTTCAGAATAAAAGAAATAGCAAGGGAAAATCACGTACCCGTACTCAGAAATCCCCCAGTTGCCAGACAATTATACGAAAGAGTTGATATAAACGAAGAAATACCAGAAGATATGTATGAAATAGTTGCAAAGATTATTGCTTCTGTTTTAAACCTTACGAGGTGATTAAATGGGTGAAACTTTAAATAAAATTTTTAAACAATTGGACTTAATAGTTCCTTTATTAATTGTTAGTGTTGTTATATTAATGGTTATACCTATTCCACCATTTCTTTTAGATTTTCTACAAATGGCTAATATTTCATTAGCTATTGTTTTGTTACTTGTTACAATGTATATAAAAAATGCTCTTGAAATCTCCGCTTTTCCAACACTCTTATTGGTTACTACTTTATTCAGATTATCTCTAAATGTTTCCTCAACCAGATTAATACTTTTACAAGGAAAAAATTTCCAAGGTAAAGTTATTAGGGCATTTGGTGATTTTGTTGTTGGAGGAAATTACGTAGTTGGTATTGTTATTTTCTTAATACTTGTAATAATTCAATTTGTAGTTATTACACGTGGTGCAGAAAGAATTGCGGAGGTTGCAGCAAGGTTTACTCTTGATGCTATGCCCGGAAAACAAATGAGTATAGATGCTGATTTAAGTGCTGGAATTATAACAGAAGAAGAGGCTAGACAAAAGCGTGAAGATATAAGACGTGAAGCAGATTTTTATGGCGCAATGGATGGTGCATCTAAATTTGTCAGGGGAGATGCTATAGCTGGAATTATTATAACTATTATTAATATTCTTGGTGGATTAATAATTGGTGTCTTACAACAAGGATTGGATATTGGAGAAGCTGCTCAGTTGTATACTCTTTTTACTGTAGGTGATGGTTTAGTTGCTCAAATACCTGCATTATTAATTTCAACTGCCACTGGTATTGTTGTTTCAAGAGCTGCCTCCAAAGAAAATTTAGGAAAAGATTTACTTAAAGAACTTTCTTCAGAAAAAAGAGTTTTATATATGACTGGTGGAGTTATTTTAACTCTTGGTTTAGTAACACCTCTTCCTATAATGCCAGCATTGCTACTAGGTGGAGGGATGCTGGTTTTAGCTTACTTAACAACAAAAGGGTATTTACAAAAGATAATTCCTGCTACAGGTCCTACAGAAGGATTCGAATCCCAACCTTCTGCTGGAATATCTGAAGAAGCAGGAGGTCAACAACGACCATCTGGGCCACCTTTAACCTCTGCTGAAGAAGTTTCTGAAATAATCCAAAGTGATGTTTTAGAAATTGATATTGGATATGGATTAATTCCTTTAGCAGATCCAGGTCAAGGCGGAGATCTACTTGAAAGAATTACTATGGTAAGAAAGCAAATTGCATACGAATTAGGGATTGTTATAAGTCCTATAAGAGTACGAGATAGTGTTCTCTTAAGTGCAAATGAATATATAATAAAATTAAAAGGAGTCGAAGTCGGTAGATTCGAATTATTTCCTGAAAAATTATTAGCTATTAATTCTGGAATGGCTTCAGAAGAAATTCCCGGTGTACATACAAAAGAACCTTCATTTAATTTAGATGCATATTGGATAGATGAGTCTCAAAAAGAAGATGCTGTTAACTTTGGTTATACTGTAGTCGATTCTCCAAGTGTTTTTGCAACACACTTATCAGAAATAATAAAGAAATACGCTCATGAAATACTTGGTTCAAAAGAAACGGAGATGCTCATAGAAGGTTTACGAATTAAAGATCCATCATTAGTTGAAGAATTAGTCCCAATGATCTTTAAAACCTTTGAAATACGAAATGTACTAAAAGAATTATTATATGAAAGAATTTCTATAAGAAACTTACCAGTAATATTTGAAAAGTTAATGGAACTGGGGAGCAATGAAATTAAAGACACCGTTTCATTAGTTGAAGGAGTTAGAAGTGCATTATCCAGACAAATATGTGAATCTATAAAATCAGGTGATGGTGTTTTACATCTACTTATTTTAGATAAAAACACTGAAAATACCTTAAATAATTACACAATTGAATATGGTGGTAATTATACTTTGGCTTTATCCCCGCAATTATCTCAAAAACTTGTAGAAAATATAAGCCAAATGTTAGAATCACAAATGATGAAAGGGTATAACCCCGTAATTTTATGTAGTTCTCCTTTGCGATTTTATTTTTCACGATGGCTCTCATCAAATATTCCAAATGTAAATGTTATTTCATATAATGAAATTGTTCAGGAAATACCCATTTCTGCTGATGGAAATATAAGTGTCTAGAGGTGAGTTTATGAAAATAAAAAAGTATATTGTAAATACAATCCCAGAAGCAATGGAAAAAATAAGAGAAGAATTGGGAGAAAACGCCTATATCTTAGATACTAAACGAATAAATAAAGGTGGCTTTTTAGGTATTGGTGGAAAAAAATATATAGAAGTTACTGCTGTTCTTGATGAACAGGCAAATGACGTTATAAAAAATATCAAAAGACCATCTGGTCCTGGCTTTTCAAATAATACACAGGGAAGAATAAATGAAATTAAAGAAATGGTAGAAAGAAATAAAAGATTAGATGATAGAATCAATAGAATGAAAAAAATAGAGTCATATAATGATGATCAATATGCCCCAGGCAAGGACAAATTAGAATTAACCGCAAGAAATGAAATTTTAAAATTAATTGAAGAACAAAGAGAAGTGTCAAAATTAATAGATGATGATGCTAAAAAATTCTATAATAATGAAAAAGATGAATTCAAAAATTTAAATTATAGAAAAGTTACTTATAATAAAAATCCTTACCAAAATAATAGTTTTAATAAATCCAAATCTTATGAAAAAAATAATAATTCAAAATACATCAATAATACTTCTAAAAATTCTCAAAATGAGTTGTTAGAAATAAAAGAATTAATTGAAAAGCTTTCAAAAAGAGTTATACTAAATGGAGCAAACCCGTTAATTTCAGAATTGATAGAATCATTTAAAAAACAGGATCTTTCAGATCAAATAATCGAAGAAATTATAAACGCTTTACCAAGCAATTTGAATAAAGAAAATTGGAAATCAAATAACGATTTTAAAAATATTCTATTTAATATATTTAAAAATAATTTCAAAATAGATATCCCAAATATTCATGGAACAATAATGCTTATTGGACCTACTGGGGTTGGTAAAACTACAACTTTAGCTAAAATTGCTGCTTTAAATAAATTAAACAGCAATAAAGGTGTTGCTATTGCTACAATAGATTTATATAGAATTGCGGCTACAGAACAATTAAAAACATATGCTGAAATAATGGATATACCTGCTTCTGTCTGTTATACTCCAACTGAATTAAAAGCTACTGTGGAATCATTAAAATATTATGATATTTTATTAATTGATACTGCTGGTAGAAGCCATAAAGATGATATACAAATAGGAGAATTAAAAATGTATATTGACTCTATAAAGCCTAATTTTATTTTTCTTGTTATATCGGCTAATATGCGTTTAAGAGATATGATTGACGTTTATAATCGTTTTTCAATTTGCAAACCAACTCATTTGATAATAACTAAATTAGACGAAACGTCATCATATGGACAAATTCCATCTCTAAGCAAAGAAACAAATTTACCAATTAGTTATATAACAACAGGACAAAATGTACCTAATGATATTGAAATTC
Source organism: Marinitoga hydrogenitolerans DSM 16785 (assembly GCF_900129175.1). Lineage (NCBI taxonomy): Bacteria > Thermotogati > Thermotogota > Thermotogae > Petrotogales > Petrotogaceae > Marinitoga > Marinitoga hydrogenitolerans. The sequence continues at coordinate 9,351 of NZ_FQUI01000020.1, read as the reverse complement.
CAAATTTACAAAAATTATTTAACCTCTTTTATGGGGAGCTGACATTATGAGCATAATTAAAGATCAAGCAGAAAATTTAAGAAAAACATTTTCAAAAAACAGAACAAAAATAATACTTGTCACCGGTGGAAAAGGAGGCGTGGGTAAATCCATTGTAGCTGTAAACACTGCTGTAAATCTTGCTAAAATGAACAAAAATGTTTTAATTTTCGATACAGATGCTGGCTTTGCAAATGCCTCAATTTTATTGGGTGTTTCACCTTCTGTTAGTATTAAGGATTATTTTGATAAAAAATTGACTATGGAAGAATGTATTATTAAAACTCCATATGGAATAAAATTATTAAGTACTGGTATGGATATTAAAGATTGGATCTCATTTCAAAAGAACTTTACAAGAAAAGCTATTGAAGAATTCTTTAATATTGCTAAAGAACATGATTATGTTATTATTGATGTAAGCGCAGGATATAATGAAAATTTAAAGCCTTTTTATATTGCTGCTGATAATATTTTACTCGTTACAACACCTGAACCAACTGCAATAGTAAATGCTTATACTGTAGTAAAAGCTTTATCTATTCTGGAAGTTGACGGCGTTATTGATGTTGTGATAAATATGATTAGAAAAAAGTCTGAAGCTGCCACAGCTGAACAGGTTTTAAGAAAAACAATAAAAGAATATTTATTTAAAGATATCAGAAATGTTTTTTATATAAATTTTGATCATTTGGTACACGACAGTGTAAAATCTCAAACTCCAATTTCGAGTTTCAAGCCATCTTCTCATGTTGCTAATGATCTAATGCTAATTGCAGAAAAAATTGAAAATATGGATGCATCTCCAGAAAATAAAAGCAATGATAATTTATTAAAAAAATTGCTTTTATTGTTTGGTTTTTATAACAGGTGAAATCATGGATAGAAAAAGCTTTATTAAAAGAATATTTTTAGTTTTTTTTCCTGGAAATTCAATTAGAGTCTATATAAAAGATGATGTTTTGAGGGCAAAAATCAAAGTTTTTAAAGGTAAAGAAATTCAGTTAATATCTCCAAAATATGACTTTAATTTGGGGGAAGAAGTCACGTTAGAATCAATATTTGAAGGTGCTTATTATCAGGCAAATTTTCAAATTAAAGACATTAAGAATTTTGGTGAAACTGAAGTAATGTTATCTTTAAATTTAACAAGTACTTTTAAAATTAAAAATAAGCGTGTAAATGAACGACATTATATTTCTATCCCTGTTTTAATAGAAGATAAATATAAAGGATTAATATGGGATTTAAATGAAAATTTTCTGGGAGTAGTCATATTAAACGATTATCTTAATATAATAAAAAAAAGTATTAGCATTAAACTTTCAATAGTTGATTTTAACATAGTTTTCCATGGAACAATTGCAAAAATAAGACAGGAATTTTTTAACTTAAGTAAATTTATATATGAAATAAAGATATTGCAAGATCCAACTGGATTATTTGGAAAATATTTAGAATTTATTGGAGGACAAAACTTTTTTGAAGATAAACAAAACTTGGAGGTGCAACCTGATGAATAATGAAAATTTCGAATTTTTCATGTCTGCTTTTAAAGAAATAACTAATATTGGAATGGGCAATGCCGTTAGCTCACTCTCTGTGATGTTAAATAAAAAAGTAGATATATCAGTTCCAAATTTAGATGTTATTAAATTATCTGATATTTTCTTAAATATGGAAGAGCCTGATGAAATATATGCTTGTTCTTATGTTAAAATGCAAGGAGATTTGGATTCTTCTTTAGTATTTTTAATAGAAAAAGATTCTGTAAAACGATTAATAAAAGAAAGTGTTGGTATTGAAATTCAAAATATAACCGAATTGGATGAAATGTCTACTTCAATGATAGGAGAATTGGGAAATATTATGTTTGGTTCATACACTAGCGCTATTTCACAATTTTTAAATATAAATTTACAGGTAACCCCCCCTCAGGTTGCTGTAGATACCTTTGCATCGTTAATTGCTGAATCTATTGTAATGAGCATAACCTTTGAAGACGAAGTTATTTTAACAGAAACTGAAATACAAGTTGAAGATTGGGAAAATGTTATAAAAGGAAAGATAGTTTTTTTAATGAACGAAGAAAATAGAAATAAATTATTTGAATATGTAAAAAAAGTGTTTTACGGGGGTTAAAAGATGAAAAAAATAATTGGAATTGGTGAATACTTTGCTTCTAAGACACCTGATATCCTTGTTACTCTTGGTTTAGGATCATGCGTTGGAGTTTGCATATGGGATAAAAACAAAAAAATTGGCGGTTTAATACATGTAATGTTACCAAAATCTCCAGGAGGTAATGTTACAAAACCAGGAAAATATGCTGATTTAGGTATTCCACTTTTGTTAGAAAATTTAAAAAAACTTGGCGGAACAAATTACACAGCTAAAATTTTTGGCGGGGCTGCTATGTTTAAAGGATCATCTATGGATGTTGGACAAAAAAACACCGCTGCAGTTAAAGAACAGTTGAAAAAATTTAGTATTAGAATCATAGCAGAAGATACTGGAGGTAATAGAGCTAGAAGTATAGAATTTAACCTTGAAACTGGTGAAGTTATGGTGAAAAAGGTGGGTGGTGGTGAAAAAGTTGAAATTTTCAAATATTGAACTGACTTTTTATGGCATAACATTTTTTATATTTTTATTTATAAATATGTTTATATCAAAAAACTTTTTTATAACTTCCATCCTTCGTTCAATAATAAGTATTGCTGTAGTCATAATTTTGAATACTACTATAAAGGCAGTGATTAACAAATAATGAAAAATATTAATAAAGATGATATAATAAAAAACTTTTTGCCTAAAATAAAATATATAGCTTTAAATTTATTACACTCCCTTCCAAAAAATGTTGAACTGGATGATTTAATTCAGGAAGGGATTATAGGTTTACTCCAATCTTTGGAGAAATATAACCCTCAAAAAGGTGTAACCTTTTATTCCTTTGCTATAAAAAGAATTAAAGGAGCTATGCTTGATTATTTACGAAAAATAGACTGGCTTCCAAAAGATTTAAGACATAAAATAAAAAAAATGGAAGAAATTTTAGCAAAACAAAATATAGACGATTATATAAGTGATGAAGAACTGGCTAATATACTTGATATTACAAAAAAAGATGTAAAAAAACTTAAAGCAGAATTACATAGAAGTCAAATATTGAGTTTAGATTCTTTCTTATTAACAAATAACGAAATAAACATAAAATCCGACATTAATGAAAATGACCCTGAAATTTTAGCTTATAAAGATATTTTAAAAACTGAACTTAAAAAAGCCATATTAAGTCTAAATGAAAGAGAACAGCTAATAGTCTCTTTATATTATGAAAAAGATTTAACTTTTAAAGAAATTGGAAAAATATTGGATATTTCAGAGTCCAGAGTATCTCAAATACATTCTTCTATAATTATTAAATTAAAGAAGAAATTAGGCGGTGACTAATATGCCTGATCCAATTAACCTTAGTATTTCTTATATTACAAATGTTGATGTTTCTAATAACCTTCAAAATTTAAATAATGCTTTAATAGCTGCAAAAACAACAAACTTAGAAGAACAGGTTAAAAAACAAAAAGAAGCTCAATCACAAGTTAAAAACACTGAAGAAAAATCTGAAAGTCAAAATATTAACAATAATCAAAAAAGAAACACATCTGAATACAAAGGAAAAAAAAGAAAAAATAATAAAGAAACAAAAAAAGAAAATATAGTTGTAGATGACTATAGAGGACATTCTTTAGATGTGCGAATATAATAAGAAAAAACAAACATACAAAACAATCAACGGACTTAAAGTCCGTTGTTTTATATAGGAGTGGTTAATATTATTAAAGATATCATTGAACTTGCTAAAAAATCAAAGAAAAAATATAAAATTATCATTTTTCCTGAATCATGGAATATAGAAAATTTTATTGATGAAAATATTTTATTTTATCCTAATTATGATATTTTTCCTTTTGAATCTATAAAAGTGTCGAATAAAATTAAAGCATTGAGAATAAAAACGCTCTATAATCTTTTAACCACAGAAAATACTGTAATTTTTACTACTTTTCATTCATTAAGTAGATATACAATTCCGAAACACATATTGATAAAAGAAATTTTTAATTTTAAAATTAATCAAGATTTTAAATTAAACCCTTTTTTATCAGGTTATAACAAAACATGGAATGTATATGAATATTGTGAGTTTTCACAAAAAGGTTTTGTCAAAGATATATTTATTCCTATTTATAATTATCCTATTAGAATCGAATTATTTGATGATGAAATTACAAGAATTAATTTTTTTGATATACAATCCCAAAAAAGTATTGAAAATCTAAATTCTTTTACATTTACTCCTGGATCTGAATTCTTATTTAAATATGAAAATAATTATCATAAAAATTTAGAAAAATTTTTTAGCAAACATCAATATAATTCCATTTCTTTGGATTTTGAATCATTTGAAACATTACCCGCAATTACTTTTTTAGAAAAAAATACAATACTTGATTATATTGATTTGAATAAAACTGATATATTTGTAATTAATGAAAACGAAAATATTAAATCGTATTATGAAAGAGAAAGAGAAAATCTTGAATTTATTTTTTCAGATGTAAAAAAAGAGTTATATAAAGAATATAGCGGAAAGAATATTGAAAAAATACTTAAACTGGACTATAAACCTATAGAAATAGATAAACAAAATTTTTTAATAAAAAAAATAGGTTATAAGAAAAAAAGCAAAGAAATACCTGTATTGGAATGGGATGATTTAAATATAAATGATTTAATCGTTCATGAAGATTATGGTGTGGGTATTTATAAAGGTTTGAAAAAAATTAAAACACATTTTGGTGAAAAAGAATTAATTAAAATAGAATATGAGAATAAAGCCAAAGTATTTTTACCAATAGAAAGAATAGATAAAATTACTAAATATGTTGGAGATAAAGATTTAGTAAAAATAGATAAAATAGGTTCTAATTCATGGCAAAAAAGAAAGAAAAAAGTTGAAGAAAATATTAGAAATAAAGTAAAAGAATTAATTAAATTATATGCTTTGAGGGAATATACCACAGGTATCTCATTGAATGGCGATGAAGAAATAGAAGAAAAATTCAAAAAAACTTTTGAATATATTGAAACAATAGATCAAGAAAAAGCTATAGAAGAAACATTAAATGATCTTTCATCAACAAAACCTATGGATAGATTAATTGCAGGTGATGCTGGTTTTGGAAAAACGGAAGTTTCTTTAAGAGCAGTTGTTCGAACAGTTAGCTCAGGATATCAAGCTGCAATTTTAGTACCAACCACCATATTAGCCCAACAATATTTTGATAACACTAAAGAAAGATTTGAAAAAATCGGAATAATTGTAGAATTAATAGATCGTTTTAAAACTCCAAAAGAAAAAAATATAATTATTAATAAAATAAATTCTGGAAAAATTGATGTAATTATAGGAACCCATGCTTTATTAAACAAAAACATTAAATTTAAAAAATTAGGTTTATTAATTATTGACGAGGAGCAAAGGTTTGGTGTGTTTCAAAAAGAAAAATTAAAAGAAATATCTCATGGTATTAACGTATTAACAATGAGTGCAACTCCTATACCAAGAACATTATATTTTTCTTTAACTGGATTAAGAGATTTATCTATAATTTCCACACCTCCTTTTGGAAGGATACCTGTAGAAACCTTTGTTTTTCCATATTCTGAAAAAGTTATTAGAACCGCTATTCTTAGAGAAAAGTCAAGAGGAGGTCAAACATTATATATCCATAATAGAATAAATGATATTGTGGAAATTGAAGAAAAACTAAGACATATTATTCCTGAAGTAAAAATTGTGGCTGCACATGGAAGAATGCAAAAAAAATATTTATCAAAAATAATAAAATTATTTTATAATGGAGAAATTGATGTTCTTATTGCTACTACAATTATAGAAAATGGCGTGGATATTCCAAATGCAAATACTTTAATAGTCGACGATGCTGAAAGATATGGAATTTCTCAACTTTATCAATTAAGAGGAAGAGTTGGGAGAAGTAATAAAAGAGCATTTGCATATTTTTTATATAAATCAAAACTTAAAACCGAGACCATGAAAAGGTTGGAAGCAATAAAAAGTATTTCTGGCCCAGGTAGTGGAATGAAGTTAGCATTGCAAGATTTAGAAATTAGAGGATTTGGTGACTTATTAGGAGTTGATCAAAAAGGGCATATTAATAGTGTTGGTTTGCATATGTATAAAGAAATATTAAATAGAACTATTGCGGAATATTATTCCTCTGAAATGCCAACAAAAGAAATAAAAGAAAAAATTGATTTAGATATAAAAGGAATAAAAAGTTATTTAATAATACCAGAAAAATATATAGAGAATCCTATTGAAAGAATGCGAATTTATAGACTAATTGCAAATGAAACTGATATAAATAATATTGATAATATAAGAAAAGATATAGAAGATAGATTTGGAAAAATACCAAAAGAAGTTATTAACCTTTTAGAATATGCAAAACTGAGAATTATCGCATATAAAAAAGGAGCAAAAAATATCGAAATATATGATAATACTTTAATTATTGAATATAATAAACAGTTAGATATTGATATAAAACTGTTAAAAAAACACTCCAGAAGATTCAATCATTTTCCGGAAGATAAAAAAATTATCGTTTATTCCCATAATCCTGAAAAAACTTTATTTGAAATATTTGGTACAGAATAATTTAACAAAACCCCTATTCGGGGGTTTTGTTAAATTTTAAATTTCTTTAATCCTTCAACTAACACTTCTGACTTAACTTTTAATTCTTCAGTAAAATCTTCTAGTCTCTTTATATTCTCATTTTGATTGTTTAATTCATTAGCAATATTTGAAATTTCATCTGAAATTGAATTAATTTCATGCGTAATTTTATCCATACCTGCGGATATTTCTTCAGTTGACGCACTTTGTTCTTCTGAACTTGAACTTAAATCTTCTATATCTAAAGTTATTTTTTGTATTTTTTCAAGAATTGTTTTGAATTTGTCTGATATCTTTTTTGATTCTTTTTCAACATCTGATATTATCTCTCCTGTCTGAATTGTTGCATCACTTGCACTATTCGCTTCATTTTGTATTTCTAACAAAATTTGCGCTATTTGTTCTGTTGCCTTTTTAGATTCTTCAGCTAATTTTCTTATCTCATCTGCAACAACCGCAAATCCTTTCCCAGCTTCTCCAGCTCTTGCTGCTTCTATTGCTGCATTTAATGCCAATAAATTTGTTTGTTCTGTAATATTTTCAATAGTTTCAACTATTTGACCTATATTTTCTGATTTTGATACTAATTCTTTTACTTTATCTACTGTTTCATTTGATTGTTCTACAGCATGATTTATTATTTCTGAAATTTTTTCAACCAATTGATTCCCTTCATTTGCACTATTAGAAACATCTAAAGCTTCTTTTGACAAATCCTGAGCACTTTTTGATATGTTCTGTGCTGCTGCTGTTATTTCTTCAACACCTGAATTTATTTCTTCTACTGACGCTGCAGCAGAATATGAACTTTCATTTATTTTTTCTGTTTTTGAATTTATTTCAAACATCTGTTTAGTTTGAAATTCAACATTATTATTTATTTCATGAGACATATTTTCTAAATCTTCTGATGATTGTTTTATTTTTTTCAAATAGCTAACAAGATTTTTAGACATATAATTTAACGATTCTGAAATTCTTGCTATTTCATCTTTACCTTTTACTTCAAATTTTTGTGTTAAATCACCTTCACCAAATTTTTTTACACTATCTGCCAATTTAACCAACGGTTTAACTATTGAATTTCCTAATAAAACAGAAATAATCAAAGCTATTAAAACTGCAATTAATACTATTATTGTAAAGAATTGAATTAATTTATTAGAATTTTCTAATAACATTTTTTCCGGTATAGAGATTGCAGCAGACCATTTTAAACTTTTTATTGGTATGTAAAACAAAATTCTTTTTTCGCCATTAGTTATTATTTCATTATAACCTCTTTCATTCTTTAACATTTTCTGAGCTACTTCATTTAACCCCTTAGAATCATCATCTAATATATTTTTTCAGACAAAATCTTTTATAGAATGAGAAATAATTACTCCATTAGAATCAATTATAAAGCTATAAATGCTTTTTTCATCGTTCGTTGTTAAAAATTCCAAGAATTTACTTATAGAAATAGTTGCACCAATTAATCCAATAATATTATTATTATCATCTCTAATTGAATGCGCTAAAACAATTATCGAACTTCCATCTGCTTTTGAAATTAATACATCACTAATTGCTAAATCTTCACCCACCATTATTTTTTTAAAATATTCTCTATTACTTATATTAGTTTCAACATCAGAGGTAGTATATGCATCACCATTTTTATTTGCAATAAATAACATTGAAAAATCATCTAATATATTCAAATCTTTTTTTAAACCCTCAATAGAATCTTTAAAATTCATACTTTTTAATATTTTTTGATTTGAAATCAATTTCATTTCATGAATTAGACCATCTAAAAAATTTTCAATTTGTTTTGATTGTTGTTCTAAAGTCGTAAAAGCTGAATCAGAAATAATAGCTTTTAAAGAACTTCCAAGATAAAAGTATAAAAAGAATCCTACAAACAAACCTGCTGAGATTATAACAATTGAAAAAACTAAAGTAATCTTTGTTTTTATCGATTTCATTATCAAACCTCCTTCAAAAAATATTTTCAATATAATTATATCAAAAAATATAATTAAAATCATTATTTAAAAGTATCAATATGATTAAATATAATATTTTTAAGGTAATTTTTTTAATTAAACGATCAACAAAGTAAACAAAAAAAGCAGCCAAAGGATGGCTGCTATATTAGATATTTAAATTATCATTATTAATTTTGTATTATTACTATTATTATAAATCATATACTGCTCGTAGAGCTGCAATGAAAAATAAAAAGAGGGGCGCTACCTACTCTCGCATGGATTTCCCATACTACCATCGGCCCAGATATGCTTAACGGTCGGGTTCGGTATGGATCCGCGTGTTTCCATATCTGGTTTCTGCACCCCTCAATACTCATTCACATGTGCATAGTTACTTAATAAGGTCAAGGCCTCGGGCTATTAGTACCGGTCGGCTCAATACATCACTGTACTTACACCTCCGGCCTATCTACGTCCTAGTCTCGAACTGCCCTTAACTCCGAAGAGTGGGAAACCTCATCTCGGGGCCCGTTTCCCGCTTAGATGCTTTCAGCGGTT
>NZ_FQUI01000019.1 GCF_900129175.1 Marinitoga hydrogenitolerans DSM 16785 | reverse complement strand
AAAGGTAATAAATATCTTAGAACTTATTTGATTTTAGCTGCTAATTCTCTTAGATATCATAATCCTATTTTCAAAGAATATTACTGGAAAAAGTTTAATGAATCTAATTCTCATCGTCATATGAGAGCTCTTGTATTAAGCGGTAGAAAACTTGTCAATCTTATTTTTTATTTACTTAAAAACAATGTACCTTATATTCCCATGAAATAATTTTTTCTCATCCTTGTTTTATTATTTATTTTCTTTTATTTTTGAATTTCAATATTCTCAAACTATTAGCTTCTTTTATAGCTAATTATTTCCTTTTTGCTCTTTTTTACTGATTTGACTCCCTACCGGAAATCTTAAGAATCGAAAAAAATTCTTTTTCTATATGACTCAATTTATTTATATCATTATCCTCTATATTAGGAAATAAATAAGTGTAATCTTTTCCTATATATTTTAATATTTTTGCCAATATATTTTTTTTAAAATAAGGTAATTCAAATAATATTCTTAAATTTTTCAACATTTTTTTATAGGCATATTCATAACTAACATTTCTTATTTTAAATTCTTTTTTTAGCATTTTATCAAACTCTTTAGAAATTTTTTCAATATTTTTAACTTCTAATATTTTCCACCATTTATGTTCAATAAAATGAATACCAAAAAGTTTAAGAGATAATAATTCATCAAAATTATATTCGAATTTTGTATGTTGTATAGGTTCAGAATAATATGAATTAATAAGCGGATGCAATTTTTCGTCTAACTTCATATGAGAAATATATCCATAATAAAAACTTTTCGGAAAATTTTTCATTAATTCTTTATATTCTGTGCTCTTTAATTTGTGTAATGCCGTTCCAACAGAGATATAATCTGTTTCATTGGCATAAAAAAACACATCTGGCCCTTGAGCTCCTAAATATAGTTCTGGGCCTAAATATTCAACAGGATTTTTTATTGTGTAAATTATATGAGCTAAAATACTTGGCATTTAATCACCTCAAAACTTTAACCCATAAACATTTTAAATACAAACTTTCCGGTATTTGAAGTATCCACGGGTGATCATTCGATTGAGTAATAATATCTAAATTTTGTAGCATAATTCCTTTGTTTTCAACACTCCTTCTAAGTGATTCTATTAATAAGGTTATATCCGCTTGATACGCACAACTACATAAGCCTAATATACCAAAGTTACTAAGTCTTTTTATTCCCAATTCAGAAATTTTTTTAAATATTTGAACTCCCTTGAATCTTTCTGCTTTCTTTTTTATTAAAGATGGTGGATCTAACATCACTAAATTAAAAATAGCATTTGAGTTATTTAGAAATAGCTCAACATCTTCATATATAGTTTCTATAACATCTTCAACTCCATTTAATTTTGCATTTTGTTTTAATAATTCTAACGCATATTCATCTTTATCCACTGCTATAACCTTTTTTGCCCCATATTTGGCCATATTAAGAGCAAAACCACCTGTATACGAATATGCATCAAGACCTATTGCATTTTTAGAAAATTGTCTGATATAAAGTCTGTTTTTTCGTTGATCAAAGAAAAAACCCGTTTTTTGACCATTTTTAATGTCAACTATATATTTTATTCCTTCTTCTTCTATAATAAAATTATCTGGTGGTTCAACACCATATAATCTTCCTGTATTTCTTTTTAAATCTTCCTTAGATGATGTTTCAAAATCACTTCTCTCATATATCCCTTTTATTTCATTATCAAATATTTTCAATAATGCATCTATTATTTCATTTTTTTTATTTTCTACACCTTTATTTCTAAACTGAACAACCAAATACTCGTTATATTTATCTACAATCAATCCTGGAACACCATCTGCTTCTGCATGAAAAAAACGATATGATTTACCGAAATTATTTCTTAATTTTAAAGCTTTAATAAATTTATTATAAAAAAAAGATTCATTAATTTCTTCATCTTTTAAAGAGAGGATTTTAACGGTTATATTAGTTGAATTTGAAAATATCCCTTTACCTATATATTCAAAATTAGATGAAAAAACATTGCAAATTTCACCATCAATTTTCTCACCTGTAATTTCTGAAATTTCATTTTTAAATATCCATAAATATCCATTTTTTATTTTTTTTTCTTTGCCTTTTTTTAGTTTAACAATAATCATAAATCGTGTTGCACATCCAATCTATAATTTAGAATTTCATTTTCTGAAAAAAATATCTTCATTTCTCTTTTTGCGCTCTCTAGAGAATCAGATGCATGAACAATATTTTTGGTAACACTCATACCAAACTCTCCCCTAATACTTCCTGGTGAAGCTTTTAGTGGATCTGTGTTTCCGATGATATGCCTTACCATTTCTATAACTCTAGGTCCTTCTAAAATCATTACAACAACTGGACCAGAAAGAACAAAATCTATTAGATCATTATAAAACGATTTTCCTTTATGCTCTTGATATAATTCTTCTGCTTGCTCTTTTGTTACCCAAATCATTTTCAACGCTATAATTTTTATTCCTCTTCTTTCCAATCTACTTATTACTTCACCGATTAATCCTCTTCTAACAGTATTTGGCTTTAAAAATAAAAATTCTCTTTCCATTAAGATTCCCCCTTTATTTTGCCATCTTCTAGCAAAATTTTATTATCACAAAAATCCATTAATTCTTTTTCATGTGATACAACAATAACCGTTTTATTAAATTTAATCAAATCTCTAAATAATTTAAACACTATTATTTTGTTTTTCATATCTAAACTACCTGTTGGCTCATCAGCTAAAATAATTTTAACATTGCCAACCACTGCTCTCAAAATGCTGGCTCTTTGTTTCTCTCCACCTGATAATTCTGTAGGAAATTTATTTAATAATTCACTAATTCCTAATATTTCAGCAAATTGCTTTATTTCTTTTAAATTTTCCTTTTTATTTCTAATATATTGAGCTAATTTAGCATTTTCTAAAATTGTTAATTCATTTATTAAATTAAAAAACTGAAATACAAAACCTGTATTTTTCTTTATATTACTGAATCGATATTCAATTTTACCTAAATCAGGATTCAATAGATTTCCTATTAAAAATAATAATGTACTTTTACCACTACCAGAATGACCATAGATTCCATAGTAACTATTTTCTTCTATATTTAAATTAATATTTTCCAATACATTTATTTTACCATCGTATGAAAACGATACATTACTTATTTCTATTAGACTATTCATTATGAAGCACCTCTACAGGATCAAAGGATAACAATTTTCTTGAAGAAAAGAATGAAAAAACAAAAGATAAAATGATAATAAATATAAAGCTAATAATAATATCATTAATATTTAAATAAAAAGGAATCTTGTCTATATAAAATATTCCTGAAGGTAATTTCAAATCTATTTTTTTCAATATAAAAATAGTAATAGAAGATGAAAAAACACCTATAAAAAAACCACTTATTGCTACTATTAAACTTTCCAAAATAAAGATTATTGAAATTTTACTTTTCTCCATACCCATTGAGTATAATATTCCTATTTCCTTTTTTCTCACGAATATAGAATACATAACGGAATTCGAAATACTAAATCCACTCATTAAAACAACAAAAAAGGTTATAATTAGAGCAAAATACGAATCTATTTCTACAGCCTTAGCAAGATTTTCATTTTGTTCTTCCCATGTAGAAGAAATGTACTCTTTTAAATACTTACTCTTTATTTTTTTTGCGTTTTTTGGATTATTCAAATATATCCCTGTATAATTTAAAAAATTTTCCGTTTCTTTTTTTATTATAAAAGAAGAATCTATAAAATATATTCCAGAATGAAAAACTCCAGTGATTTTTAATCTTTTTAATCTAATATTATTTTTATCATCTGTATAAAAGAGATTTATTGTATCTCCTGGATTTAAATTTAATGTCTTTGACATAACACTTCCAATAATACTCCCATCTATATTACCCTTAATAAGTAATTTATTATAATACCCCATATCATTCATTTCCCAATAAGACACGCTTATCCTTTTATTACTTTTATTAAAAAATCCTTGATATGTTGAAAAATACATTTTAAATCTTTCATTACCTATTGTTTTATCAACTTTATCATATACGATAATATGAGGATAAAATGATGTTAAAGAATCTATTAAAGCTTTATCAAATCCTTTGATAACAGAGATTACAACAATCATTCCCCATACTCCTATAAATATTGAAAGGAAAGGAAACAAGAAATGTTTTTTATTTCTTTTTAAAAAACCTTTAATTAATAATATTATCTCTTTCATGAGTTACTCCCCACTAATATAATAACATCTGAGTTTAATGTGTTATAAAAATTATCACTTAAAAATTTTATTATTGAAAAATATTGTGTTGGATTTTGTTTTGCGTCTATTAATTTAAAAGTTATTTTGCTATATCTATTTTTTATTTCATTTAATATTTTTCTTTCATATTTATCATTTTTTATTATTAAGTAAGACTTGTTATGATCAATCCCATCAATATTAGGCAATATATCTACTATTTCTATCAAATATCCTTGAGCATTAGTCCATCTTTGCCTTGTAATTGTATAAAAACTCAGCTTAAAACTCTCCATATTATTTATTAATGTTACCCAGATTTTTTCTTTTTTTAATGGTTTTTCAAAATCTACTAAATATTTATTTGTGTATTTTATTTGATCATTATTTATTTTGACATAATCACCTACAATTTCTATAGGTAAAGATAGAAAATTTATCTCACTCTTTTTTGTTATTAAAAAGAGTGAAAACAACTTTTTATAATCGAAAGAATTTACTGTTCTATTTAAAACTTTATCTATAGAATATAAAACTTTTGACAACCCTGAATTTTTAGCTTCACCCATCAAAGCAAATAAAACATCTTTTTGTCTTTGTATTCTACCTAAATCACCCAATGCATCATATCTAAATCTTGCATAATACAATAACTCTTCACCATTTAAATAATTATATCCCTGTTTAAAATTTATATGTAAATTTTGATGAAAATCCTCATAATACATATCTTTTGGAACATATATTTTTACTGGTGCATATATCTCTCCAATCTCTTTAAAAAGTCCATAATCAAAAATCAAATAATCTGAAATTTTTACTTTAAATATATCTTGAATAATTTTCTGTAATTTTTCTATCCCATACTTCACATAGACAGCATTTATTCTAAGTGTTTCTTTTTCAATGTTTACTAATAAATCTCTTGGTATTGGTAAAACAAGAATTTTGTTTTTCTTTTCGCTAACACCCACTAATAATATTGAATCAGTCCTTGACACTTTCTCATTAACATCTGTTGTATCCATTCCTAAAACTAAAAAATAATATGGATCTGGTATTTTTTCCATTTTTGCATAAACATTTAAAAAAGGGAAAAACATAGACATCACTACAATTAAAGAAAAAATAATGCCTATCACATACATTAGAAATTTCATTTCATCACTCCAAAATTGTTTTTAAAGACTCTAATGTTGTTTTATCAACATAATTTCTTTCCATTTTCTTCTTAAGATCTGGCAAGTTTATTACAACTGGTTTTGATAATAATGTCTTTATTTCCAACTTGTCATAACTTGTTATAGAATATTTTGAAAATGCTTGTAAAAAAGCAAATGCACCATTATATGATAAATTTGTATTCCCATATTTTCTTACTTCATTAATTAAATTATTTGCTACTAACATATCCATAATTCCTGATTTTCTTGTTTTTAAATATTCAAAAACATCATCTATAGTATTTCCTTGCCCCTTTATTATAGATAAAAACGCTGGAATATTATCATTTTTTAAAATAAAATGATATTTAACTGTAGAAGGATTAATATCGAACATTTGTTCAAAATTAGTTAATGCTTCTTCTGGCTTTAAAGAATCTATATACAACCCTTTTTCAGAATAAAATATATTATCTGGACTCTTTACAATAAAAATTTTCCTTGATTGGTTTTTTATTCTAACAAAGTATAATTCTGTTTTTTGAGGCATTTCATAAGTAATTAAATAACTTACGGCATCAGCTTTCATTTCTGTTGTATTTTTTAAATTATTATAAAAATAAAAAATTCCACCTATAGCTATTACAATTATTACAATCAATAAAATCCATATCCATTTTCCTGATGTTCTTCTACTATTACCAACTTGAATTCTTGTTGCCACTTTACTCCACCTCCATAATTTTTTCATTGTGCTATGCTGTAATTCCATGCGTCAACTGTATCTGACAATAAAAAGTGATTCCTTTCAAGTGAATAAATAACTTTATTTTTCAAAATTTCCTTGTATGCTCTATTAATATCGTAAAAAGCTATATCTCTGTAATATTCAACATTTTTATATTTTCTTGTAGGTTCTATTGAATCGGCAATAAATATAATTTTACCAACTATACCAAAATGTTTATATCCACTGGTATGATAATATATTGCTTCATAAACATCCTCAGGTATATTGTATTCTCTTTTAAGATATTCAGCAGCAATTTTTCCATGCAATAATATCGGATTCTTCTTTTCGACATATGAGATCCCTATTTCATAAACTTTTGCAATTTTTAAAAATTTATATGGTTTTACATCTCTAAATAAATCATGACCCAATGCTGCTAATTCTATTCTATTTTCTTCAACACCATATTTATCTGCTAATATTTTAGCAGTATATGTTACTCCCATAATATGTTTTAACCTATATTCAGAAATCATTTTTTTTAATATTCTTTTAATTTCTTCTATTACTTCTTCCAAAAATTATCACCTCTATATTATTCTAAAATCAGAAAAAATAACTCTCAATCCATATTTATATTCAATTTCTTCTTCTAATTTTTCAAAAAAATTCAATAGAAAATTTTTATCTTGGGATAATGTTATAATTGTAATTTCAAAAATTCTTTTATTATCATTAAATCCGCTTTCACTTATTGAAATATTATATTTTTTTCTTAAATCATTTATCAGCTTTTTTACAATACTTCTTTTCTCTTTTAATGAATGAATATTTATTAATTCTATTTGATATACAGCTTCTAATATTTTCATTACATCACCATTGTTTTTGTTCTATTTTATCTAATAAAAATTCTTCAAATCTTGCCATAATAAATAATAAATCAGATAGTCTATTCATATACACTAATACTTCTTCAGAAACTTCATCTTCATCTTTTACACAAATTATTCTTCTTTCCGCCCTTCGAGCAATTGTTCGACATATATCTAATTTGGCAGATTCTATTGTGCTACCTGTAATAACAAATCCCTTCAGTTTAACCCTTTCCTCAAAATTTTTTATATAGTTCGTTAGTTTTTCTCCATCCTCTTTTGTAATAGGTTGAATAAATTCTTTATTTTTAGAAGCTAATTCTCCAACCACTTTGAATAAATCGTTTTGTATTTCATTTATTATATTTCTTACTTTATATGATTTTACATAGTGTTTTGCTTCCCCTAAATGTGCAGATAATTCATCGATTGTACCATAAGCCTCTACTCTTAAATCATTTTTAGGAACCCTTTCGCCTGACCATAAACTTGTCTTACCTTTATCTCCTCCACCAGTACTTATAGACATTCAAAATCCTCCTTACTTTTTATATACTTCATTTTTATTATACCATTTTCCATCCAAATTTTTAAGTTTTTTATTTTTTTAAAAAAAAAGCGGCTGCAACATAATGCAACCGCTTTTTATCTTTATTCTTGTTCTTCTTTTTCTCTTTGTCTTTCTTGAACAATCTTTTGTTGTATATCAGGTGTTACTTCCTGATATGTTGAGAATTTCATTGTAAAATATCCTTTACCGCTTGTAATTGAACTTAATCTTGGAGAAAAATCTAACATCTCAGCAAGAGGAATTTCTGCATCTATTCTATCCATTCCTCTACCCATTGATTGCATTCCCATAGGTCTTCCTCGTTTTGAAGATATTTCACCCATTACGTCTCCTGTATATTCTGTTGGAGTATATACTTCAACCTTCATTACAGGCTCTAATATTACAGGACTTGCATTTTTCATACCATCTTTAAATGCTTGCCTTGCTGCAATTTGGAATGCTATATCTGAAGAATCAACATCATGATAGGAACCATCAAATAATGTAACTTTTATGTCAACAACAGGATATTCAGCGACAACACCTTTTTTCATTGCTTCCTTTATTCCCTTATCAACTGATGGTATAAAGTTCTTTGGTATAACACCACCAACTATTTTATCTACAAATTCATAACCTTCTCCTCTTGGTAAAGGCTCTATTTCTATTTTTACATGTCCATATTGACCATGCCCACCTGTTTGTTTTTTATGTTTATATTCTGCTATTACTTTTCTCTTAATAGTTTCTCTATATGCAATCTTTGGCTTTCCAACTTCAACATTTACTTTAAATGTTTTCTTTAACCTTTCAATCATTATTTCTAAATGTGTAGTTCCTAATCCTGATACTATAGTTTCTCCAGTTTCCGGATCAAATTCCCAAGAAAATGTTGGATCTGATTCTTGTAATTTTGAAAGGGCATTATTAACCTTATCTATTTCATTTTTAGATGTTGGTTTTACAGATTTTGAAATCATAGGTTCAGGAAATTCAGGAACATTTATTTTTATAAGTCTTGAAGAATGCGCTACAGTATCATTTATTCTGCTTTTTTTAAGTTTTGGTACAACAATAATATCTCCAACAGATGCATCAGAAACTTCTTCATTTTTATCAAATCTTGGTATATAAATATGAGATACCTTTTCATTAGAATCTTCCTGAACTTCTACAAAAGAATCTCCTGCCTTTAACACCCCAGACAAAATTCTAATATATGTTAATTTACCAACAAAAGGATCAACAGCATTTTTAACGACTAATCCGACAAATGGTTCTTCTTCTTTTCCTTCAACCTCAAATTCTTTATCGCCTATTTTTCCTTTAAAAACTCTTTCTGATGGATACATTCCAACTAATCTAATCATTTCCATAAACCTATCTAACCCAATATTTTTTTCTGCTGAACCTATCACAATCGGAACGATTTCATCATCTTCAAATGCTTGATGAAGTGCTTTAAATATATTTTCTGGATTTAATGCTTCTTCTCCTTCTTCTAAATATTTTTCCATCATTTCTTCATTGGTTTCAACAACATCTTCAATTAATTCTTGATGGTAATCCTCATAATATTTTTTTGCATTATCTGGAATTATTTCTAATTTTTTATCTTTACCACTTTGATTCAATTCATATTCAAATGCTTCATGAGTAATTAAATTTACTAATCCTTTAAACTCAGAACCTTCACCCATTGGTGCTTGCAATGGCACAATCTTTACACCATCTTCAAAAGCTTCTTTTATAGAAGAAACTAACTCACCAAAATTTACTCCTTCTTTATCCATTTGATTTATGAATATAAATATTGGTTTTTTATGTTCTCTGGCAATCTTCCAGATTCTTTCTGTGGTAACTTCAACTCCAGAACCTGCATTTACAACTAACACTACATTATCAACTGCATTAATAGCAACGTCTATATCACCTAAAAAATCTGACATACCTGGTGTATCAAAGAAATAAAAACGAGAATCTTTATAATCAACAGATACTACATGATTTGAAAATGTTGCTCCTTTATCCTTTTCAACTTCTTCATCATCCAAATATCTTTGACCTATTCTATCTGCTCCACTATAATTTTTTAATATGGCATCCATCAATGTAGTTTTCCCACATCCATGATGCCCAAAAAGACCCACTATCCTTTTTTTATCTGGTTTAATATTAGCCATATAATACACCCCCACTGTTAGATATCTATTTTTTCTTAAATACCCCCAAAAAGGCAGGAATTTTATTTCTCCAATTTTCTGATCTGTAGTTTAAAATTTTTCCATTATAATAAAACATTGATGAACTACCACCATCAAGCATCATTGCTTGTTTTATATTCCCTATTTTCTCTAATAATAATTGCGCTTCATCATAATTTATCCCTGGATTTGATTCCATATATCCATCAACTACTATAAATAATACCATATTATTATTATCAATTGCAACTATCGTTCTTGGTGTTTTTCGACTAATAATGCTTGATGAATAGGATAATTTCTCCTCTTTTAAGGCTTCTTGCATTAAATCATCAGTTATTACTAAAGGTCCTCCTTCAACCATTTCTTTTATAGAAATTTTTTGATTTATATCTATATTAAAAACAACTTCGTCTCCTTCACTAATATCCGGAATATATTTTAAATATTTTTTATCAATTAATAATAATCTTTGATCGTTTATAGGTCTTTCCTTTCCAACATGAACAATAAAACCATTTTCTATGAGTAAAAATATATAATCTTCTTCACTTTCCTTAATATTAGCTTTATATTCACTTGTATAAAGCTTAACATCACCTTTCCATGCGGTATTTATTGCTTTTATCCAAAAAGGTACATCTTTTACATATATTTTGTACTCCATAACAACATCTTTTATCATAGGGTTATTATGATTGTCAATAATAAAAGATGGCCTTAAATATGGTGATATATGCTGTATTTTACCATTGGTAATAATTTTTCCAATTGGTTCTAGGGTTGATACGTCAAAATAACCAGCATTAATCGCCAATATTGGGTTTACTTCCTTTAAAAATTTTTCTGCATCATTTGGTGCTCCTAAATTATTGAATAATATCTTTATATCAAATTCTTTTGGATTAATTCTTGCAATATGAACTGGAACAATTCTTCCATTTAAATCAATCATTTTATTTTCAACTTTTAATAATTCAATGTCAAGCTTTGAATCGTTAACTGCTACATTGCTCTGTTCATTTTTTTTCTTTATATTAGTATTTGTAGTAGCATTAGTAGAATTTTGATTTTTTATTTCATTTAACTTTTGTTCTAGTGGTGAGACTTGATTTTTGGTATCATTCGACTTTTCAACAACTTTCTCATTTTCTTTTTCATTATTTGTTTGTATTTTTGATTCATTAAGCGTTAATATAATATTTCTTTTTGTAATCAACAAATCATAATTTTCAAAATTATTTATTTTATATTTTATTATATTGTTTGATATTATTTTAAAATCTATATCTTTCGGTACTGGAAACTCATTAATTGACGGAAAAATAACAAATCCATCTTTTTCTAGTTTTATCATATGTTCATTGATTAAATGACTTAATGTAAATATAATTTTATTAAACGAATACTCTATTTTTATCATTCGAGGAATGCTTTTATATATAAAAATATTTTCATTCACTTCAAATGATTTAAGATTAAAAAAATCTTTAATAGCTTCTAACCATACGTATAAATTTTCATCTTTTGATATTACAGCAGATGAAAAAGATCTATTAATATTAAAATTAATTCTTGCTGTTCCTTTTATTAAATCCAACTCTAGTATATCATTGTTTTCAGGATTAGAAATATATATAATATTTTTAGACGGAAATTGTTGAAGTTTAAAAAAATCAACAAATTGCTTTATATTGATAAATACTTTATCTGAAAGCTTTATATTAGTAAATTCTGTAGAATTTTTAGTTATATCTATATAATAAACATTCGAAAAAGAGAGAATAGCAAATAACATTGCTAATATAAGAAAAATTTTCTTATACATTATTTACCTCCTACAATTTTTTCATATATCAATTTCATTTTTTCTTCTTTTGGAGGATTTTTTGAGATTTCATAAGCTTCTTTTAATAACTCTATAGCTTCCTCTACATTACTTTTTTCAGAAATATATAATTTTGCTATTGTATCTCCTTTAGATATTTTAGCTCCTAATTTTTTTAATACTTTAATTCCAACAGAAAAATCTATTTCATCTTCTTTTCTTTTTCTTCCTGCTCCTAAAACCATTGAAGCAATACCAACTTTTTCTGTATCTATATGAGAAACAAATCCATCTTTTTCTGCTTTGAATTCAACTATTTTTTCTGATATAGGCAAAATTTCTTCAGGATTATCTACTACTCTTTCATCACCACCTTGTGCTTTTATCCACATTTTCATTATATCTAAAGCTTTGCCATTTTCAATATTTTTATTTAATATTTCTTTTGCTTCTTCATAAGTATATAATCCTGATAAATCTAACATATTTGCTCCTAACTCTACACATAAATCAGTAAAATCCTTTGGTCCTTTTCCTTTTAACGTTTCAATTGCTTCAAGGACTTCTAATGAATTACCAATATTATCTCCTAATGGTTGATCCATATTTGTAACTAATGCTATTATTTTTCTATTGTTTAATTCGGCTATTTCTACCATGGATTTCGCTAATTCAACTGCATCTGGGATATTTTTCATAAAAGCTCCACTACCTGTTTTTACATCTAATACTATACCATCAGATTGAACTGCTAATTTTTTACTCATTATACTTGCAGATATTAATGAAATTTCATCAACCGTTGCTGTCACATCTCTTAATGCATATATTTTTTTATCTGCTGGAGCAATATTTCCTGTTTGACCTGCTACAACCATACCAACTTCATTTGCGATTTTAAAAAATTCATCTTTAGAAATCGCTGTTTTAAATCCAGGAATTGATTCTAATTTATCAATAGTTCCTCCAGTATGTCCCAATCCTCTTCCAGATAATTTAGAAACTTTTAACCCTGCAGAAGCTACTAAGGGTCCGACTGCTAAAGTTGTTTTATCTCCAACACCTCCGGTTGAGTGTTTATCAATTTTTATTCCTTTTATCCCTGATAAATCAATTGTATCTCCGCTATCTCTCATAACCATTGTTAAATGATATCTTTCTTCTTTTGTCATTCCATTAAAAAATATCGCCATTAACCAAGCTGAAATTTGATAATCTGGAACTTGTCCATTTACATAACCATTTATCATAAACTCAATTTCTTCTTTTGTATTTATTTCTCCATTTCTCTTTTTATAAATTATATCAACTGGCCTCATCATTATTCCTCCTCTTAAAAATTATTTTTACTAATGTCCCTTGATTTTCTTCACTATCAACTTCAATATATGCCCTATGTTTTTCTAATATCTGTTTCACTATATATAATCCCAAACCTGTACCAGGAACTTGTCTTGTCCTTGATTTATCAACTCTATAAAATAGGTTAAATATTTTATTTCTTTCACGTTCTGGAATACCTATTCCAGTATCTTCCACTTCTAAAATAACTTCATTGTCTTCGCTATATAGTCTAATAAATATTTCTTTTTTATCTGACTCTTTGATATGTGTAAATTTTACAGCATTATCTAAAATATTGTATATAGCTTGCATTAATCTATCTTCGTCACCAATGATAGTTAGATCTTCTTTAATATCTAAATAGATATTAATATTCATTTCTTTTGTCAAAGAGTTAAATATTAAATTTATTTTTTTTAAGAGATTGGAAAGATTTATTCCTTTAAAATGATACTCATAATCTTTCCTTTCTAATCTACTAATATCTAATAAATCATTAATTAACCTTGTTAATCTAGAAGATTCATCTTCTATGATATTTAAAAATCTTAATGCTTGAGAGGATAATTTTTCATCACTCATCAATAATGTTTCAGAATACCCATGAATTACTGTTAATGGGGTTTTCAACTCATGAGACATTATAGTTAAAAATTCTCGTCTCATTAAATCTAATTCCTTCTCCTTTGTTATATCTCTTAGAACAACTATTCTATAATTTTGATTTTTTTCAGATTCTAAAAAAATCTTTTTTATTTCGCAATGAAAAAAAGATTTTTTTGGACTATATACTATTATTTCATCGCTTATATTCTCATCTAAACGATAACTTCTTAATACTATATCTATTAAATTATGATCCTCTAAAATTTCTGACAATGTTTTTCCCAAAAAATCTGATGTAACAAAAAGATTTTGAGCGCTCTTATTTGCATAATCAAGAATAAGTGTATTTGAGTCATCAGAATAAAACACAAGCATAATTGCTTCTGAAATATTATTTAAAACTGAATATATATTCTTTCTTTTTATTTTTTCAAAAAAAACTTTTTTATTTAAATTATTTATCTTTTCTTCTAAAGAATGTATTAAATATTCAACTGCTGGATCATTTGCACTAATTGATAAAACCTTAGATATGGAAGACTTAAGTTTATTATTTTCTCTTTTTATTACTAAATAATTTGAGAAAAATATATAAAAAATTATAATGAATAATAATATTATTATTAAAGAATAAACCATCTTATCACCTATTTCAAAAAAGCGACAGACTCATCTGCCGCTTTTTGTTTTTAGTAGTCTAATTTTTCTTTTCCTGGATCTCTAAATTTATAACCTTTTCCTCTAACTGTAATAATGTATTTTGGGTTTGATGGGTCTTCTTCTATTTTAGTTCTTAATCTTCTTATGTGAACATCAACAGTTCGTGTGTCTCCAAAATAATCATATCCCCATAATTTATCAAGTAAAACATCTCTGCTAAATACTTTACCTTCATTTTTTGCCAAAAATGTTAATAACTCAAACTCTAAAGGTGTCAACTCTACAGGATTACCTCTAATTAAAACTTCGTATCTTTCTGTGTCAATTTCTAAATCTTTTGCAACAATTTTCTTTGGACCCTCTTCTTTTATTTGCATTGCTTGTTGTTGTCTTCTAAATATTGATTTTATTCTTGCAATCAATTCTCTTACATTAAAAGGTTTTGTTACATAATCATCACTACCTAGTTCTAAACCTGCCACTTTATCTGCTGGATCGTCCTTAGCACTTAAAATTAACACTGGTGCATTCTTAAATTTTTCATTGCTTTTTACAGTTCTAATAAAATCGAATCCATCCATAGAACCTGGAAGCATAATATCAACAATAAAGAAATCTACCTCTTTTTCTTCAATCATTTTCACCGCTTCATCAGCATCTGAAGCTAAAATAATGTCATAACCTTCCTTTGTTAGATTGAAGTTCAACATTTCGGAAATAGCTGGATCATCTTCGATAATCATAATAACTCTTTTACCCATTTTTGTTCCTCCCTTCGAAATATGCTTTTTAAATTAATTTTGATGATTTTTCATTATTTTTTCTTTTTAGAGCATTCTTATTAACTATAAATTTTTTAAATTCAGCTTGAGCTATTTTTTCAATTTCATCATAAACGTCAGCTGAAAATTTAATTTTATTCCCTTTTACATATATGATTTTTATTTTCATAAAAACCTTAAACCCATATGGTGTCGGGGCTATATGATTGATTTTTGCAGAAGATACTACGGCAACATGTTCTGGAATATAAGGTTCTAAAATTTCTGTTGATGCTCTAAATATTTCTTCTAATAACGCTGTAGTAGATAATAAATGAAAATCTTTATATTCTTCCTTTTCAGACCATAAAAAACTTTCATCATTCACACTAAATGAATAATTAAATTCTTTACCTTCTAATTCCTTAATCTTTTCCCAACTCACCTCCATTATCTCCCACCTCCTCAATTGAGGATCCGTTTTTTTTCACTCCTAACATTTCGTTCAATTCTTCCCCACTTAAAGTTTCTTTTTCAAGTAAAACTTTGGCTATTTCATGCAATTTATCTTCATTTTCCTCTAATATTTTCTTAGCTTTATCATATGACTCTATTATAATTCTTTTTATTTCATTATCTATTTCACTAGCTGTTTCTTCACTATAATTTTTCATTTTGGCCAATTCTTTACCAAGAAATACTTCTTCTTCCTCAGACCCCCAGGCTATAGGTCCAAGTCTTTCACTCATACCAAATTTTAATATCATAATCCTTGCATATTCTGTTGCCTTTTGTAAATCATTTGCAGCACCACTCGTGATTTGGTTAAATACTAACTCTTCCGCCGCTCTACCACCTAATATACCTGTAATCCTATCCAATATTTCTTCTTTTGTCATTAAATACTTATCTTCTAAAGGTAACTGCAATGTAAAGCCTAAAGCTTGATGACCTCTTGGTACTATTGTAACTTTATGTACAGGATCTGCATTTGGGAGTAATGCGCCCACAATTGCATGACCCAATTCATGATAAGCTATAATTTTCCTTGTCTTTTTAGAGATTATCCTGCTTTTTCTTGCTGGTCCTGCTATAACTCTATCTATTGCTTCTTCTAATTCATCCATTTCAATAATTTTCTTACCTTTTCTTGCTGATAACAATGCTGCTTCATTAATTAAATTTTCCAAATCTGCTCCTGAAAAACCCGGAGTTCTTCTTGCTAACACTTCTATATCAATATTTGGTGAAATGGGTTTCCCTTTCATATGTATCTTCAATATTTGTTCTCTACCCTTTACATCAGGCATATCAAGAATTATTTTCTTATCAAATCTTCCAGGCCTTAATAGTGCTTTATCTAATATATCTGGTCTGTTTGTAGCTGCCATAATAATTATTCCAGCTCTAGGATCAAAACCATCCATCTCTACCAACAGCTGGTTTAACGTTTGTTCTCTTTCATCATGTCCTCCACCTAAACCTGCACCTCTTTGCCTTCCAACCGCATCAATTTCATCTATAAAAATTATCGCAGGAGCATTTGCTTTAGCCTGAGTAAATAAATCTCTCACTCTGGCAGCACCTACACCTACAAATAATTCAACAAAATCAGAACCACTGATATAGAAAAAAGGAACCCTCGCTTCACCTGCAACAGCTCTAGCTATTAATGTTTTTCCTGTACCGGGAGGTCCTACTAATAAAATTCCTTTTGGCATCCTTGCTCCAATTTTATTAAACACTTGAGGATTTTTTAAGAATTTCACAATATCGTCTAACTCTTCTCTTGCTTCATCTACACCTGCAACATCATCAAAAGTTACTCTTTCTTTTTCTGGATCATACTTTCTTGCAGGACTCTTTGTAAAATTCATTCCTTGTGGTCCTCTACCAGTTAATGGTCTTAACATTATCATCCATAAGAATATTAAGATAATAAATGGTATGACGTAACTTAAAATTCCATATAACCACCCAGAAGTAACATCCTGTTTAAAATCCACTTCTATATTCTTTTCTATTAGTTTGTCAATAAAATTAGCATCTCTAAGCAATATTGGTGCAAACAATTCATATGTTTGACCGTCAATTGTTTTTATACTCAAACTACCTGTATCTTTAACCAAAACTTTTGATATTTTCCCTCTATCAACTAAATCAACAAATTCTGTATAGCTAATTGTTAAACTCGTTGTATCTACTGTCATACCTCTAATTATAAAAAATATAATTAAACCAATTATAAGATATACTGTTATAACTCCTAATAACCTTTTTTTGTCGTTATTTTTATTATTTTTATTCTCCGCCAAGAGTATTTACCTCCTTCGATATATAGAGCATATTTTTTTCTTTTTCTAAAAATAGATTATTAATTTTTCTTTTTCCTTTGGATTTCATAGATAAGATTTTTTCAACTTCTAATTTTGATGGAGGAAATTGTCCTAAATTTAAAAAAATCATTCTTAAAATTTCTTTATCTAAAAAATCTTTTTTTATTAAAATCTTATATATATTCCCTTCAATTTTAACTCTTTCATTATATATAACCTCTAAATATTTTCTATATTCCCACGTGATTTCTGCAAATCTAAAAATAGCATCTTCATATTGCTCATTTATCTCATGAAATTTTGGTAAAATCTCATGCCTAATCTTATTTCTTATATATTTCGTATCAAAATTTGATTCATCTACAATATATTTAACATTGTTAATTGTAACATATTTTTCTAAAATTTCAAAATTTAAACTCAATATCGGTCTTGTAACATTTTTGTATATTGGTAATATTCCTCCTATTCCCAAAATACCTGTTCCCTTCACTAATCTATATATAACCGTCTCAGACAAATCTTTCGAATAATGAGCTATTGCTATTTTATCATAACGTTTAGCTTCTAAAAGTTCATTAAAAAAATTATATCTTAACTCTCTTGCAGCTTCTTCTATGCCTATTTTATTCTCTAATGCGTATTTCTTAACATCTTCCTTTTTCGAATAAAAAGGAAGACTTCTTTTTCTACATTCGCTTTTAACAAACAATTCTTCTTCATCTGATGTTTCTCTTAAAGAATGATTAAAATGTGCAACTCCTAATGAAATCCCTAAATTATCTTTTAACTTATGCAATATATCTAACATTACCATAGAGTCTCTTCCACCAGAAACTCCTAATAATATTCTGTCTCCATCTTCATACATATCATATTTTTTTATGAATTTTAATACTTCATACTCTATTTTCATTCTTACATCTCCTATCTCTTACTTGTTAATTATATCATATTTTTTTAATATATGTTATATAATAAATAAAAAAGATTCTCCTTTAAGGAGAATCTTAATAACAAATTTGGAGCCGGTGAAGGGACTTGAACCCCCAACCTACTCATTACGAATGAGCCGCTCTACCGTTGAGCTACACCGGCAAATACCAAAAGATATTATATATTTTTTATTTTAAAATGTCAAGTTATTTTTCATTTCTAATTATTATTTTTCTACCTATATTTTTTTATATTTCTTTTTTTTCAGAATTTTTTATGTTATAATTATATAATACAAGCGGGGGAAGGAGGTCATAAAATGCCCTTTAACAAATATAAAATTTACGATTCCACTAACTTATCAAAAGATTTATTAAATATATTTATTTTTGATTACATATCTAATATTAATAATGCTAAGATAATTATTTCTAACAAAAAAGCTAATATCGATAAACCTTATATTCTATTAGAAAAAGAAGTTTTAAAACTAATTGAAAATGATATCGAGATTATAACAATGGATTTTTCTATTGAGAATTTTCAGATACTACTATTAAAATTATTATCAAAAGTATTTAATGAAGAACCTTTTGAACTTTTATATTTACTGGAAGAAAAAAGAAAAGAAGTTGGGGAATTTATAAAAAATCTAATTGTTCTATTTGAAGTTGAAGATAAAAAAAGTAGTATGAGCCATACCCAAAGAGTAGCTTATTATGCTAAAAAATTCGCTGACTATTTAGGAAAATCTAAAGATGAAATAAATCTTATTTATGACGTTGCTATGTTACACGATATCGGTAGAATAGGAATAGAACAATTAATGCTTTTTTCCAAAACTCGTGTTTATGATCTTGAAGAATGGGACTTAGAACATACTATTGCTGGCTCTATCTTTTTATCAAACAGAAAAGAACTCTGGTATGCCATGGATGTTGTAAGATCTCACCATGAGCATTGGGATGGCACCGGCTATCCTGATCATTTAAAAAAAGAAGAAATACCATATTTAGCTCGGTTTATTGGAATTATTGACTGGTTTGATTGGGCAACACATACAGCAACATCTGAACATTTTGGAATATTATCTCCCCAAGAAGCTATTGAGTATATTAAATTTAATTTAAATAAAAAATTTGACCCTGAAATTGGGAAACAATTTGCTAACTTTTTAAAAGAATATTTATCAAAAGAGGAGTTTATATAACAATAGTCCGGAATAACCGGACTATTGTTATATAAAGACTTCTATACTTTCAAATTTATTTTCATTTTCTTTAGAAATAATTTCACCATATAATGGTCCTGCTGATATCTTATTAATTTTAATTTTCACAAACCTTCCGATTAGACTCTCATTGCTTTCAAAAATTACAACTTTATTATTTATTGTTCTTCCTAAATAAGCTCCAGATTTTATTTTTCCTTCTTGAATTACCATAACAACTTTATCTAAATATTTCTCATTTTCTTCGTGGTTAATTTGTTTTTGAATATTCATTAAATATTGAAATCTTTTGTTTTTTATTTTTTTCGGAACATCATCTTCATAATATTTAGCAGAAATTGTCCCTTCTCTTGGTGAATATTCTGCTAAGTTCAATCTTTCATATCTTGCCTTTTTAACTAAATCTACTGTTTCCATAAAATCTTCATCTGTTTCTCCAGGAAATCCAACAATAATATCTCCAGAAATGGTAACTTGTGGAACTTTACTCTTTATTTTATCTAACAATTCTATATAAAATTCTTTCGTGTATCTTCTGTTCATTTTACGCAATATTTCGTTACTTCCAGCTTGAACTGGCAAATGGAAATTTTTAGCTGCTTTTGGATTATTTGCAACTTCATTTATTAATTTTTCAGTAATATCTGTGGGATATGAAGTCAAAAACCATATTCTTTTAATAGATTCGAACTTTGAAGCTTCTTTTATTAATATATCCAATTTAGGATTTCCATCACCAAAGTCTTTTCCATATGAATCTACATTTTGACCCAAAAAAGTAATTTCTCTATAATTATTATTATTGTAATATTCCACCTCTTTAATAATATCTTCAACAGGTCTACTTTTTTCAAAATGCCTTGTATAAGGTACTATACAATATGTACAATATTTATTACATCCATATATTATATTTATCCAACCATGATGTTTACTATATGGATGTTTTGGCAAATTTGCAGTAATATCTTCAAATTTATCTGTAAAATCAGCAAATCTTTTTCCACTTTTAGCCTTAAAATAAAAATTATTAATTTCCATATAATTCCTTGTACCAAAAACAAAATTCACTCCATGAAATCTATTTAATATACTTTCTTTCTCTTTTTCAGCAACACAACCACCAACTGCTATAATTAATTCTTTTTTCTTTTTCTTCAATTTTTCATATTGACCAATTGCACCATATAATTTATGTTCTGCTTTTCCTCTAACGGCACAACTGTTTAATACTATAAAATCAGCTTCTTGTGGATTTTCTGTCCATTCGAAGCCCTCTTTTTCCAAAATACCTGTCATAATCTCAGATTCATTAACATTCATCTGACATCCAAATGTTTTTATATAAAATTTCACACTCACACCTCCTGATATTCATAATATATATATTAATAAAATCCCGGGTAATTCCCGGGATTAATTTTTTATTATTTTTTATTCTTCTTCTTCTACAACCTCACCATACTTTTCCTCAGCTTCAACCTTTGCTTTTGTTACTTCTTCTACAGCATCTACTACTTCTTCTTCTACTACTTCTTCTTCACCCATTCTTCCTTCTCTACCTTCGATATATGCATCAGCTATTTTTGAAGTAATTAATTTTATAGCTCTAATAGCATCGTCATTACCAGGAATTACTATGTCTATTGGATCGGGATCACAATTTGTATCTACTAAAGCGATTACAGGTAATCCCAACATATTTGCTTCAGCTACAGCTATTTGTTCTTTTCTTGGATCAACTAAAAATAATAAATCTGGAATTTTTTTCATTCCTCTTAATCCACCAAGGTTTTTATCTAATTTTTCATAAACTTTTTTTATTTTGCTTTGTTCTTTTTTAGGTAATTTTTCAAATTCTTCAGAATTTACAAATTCATCCAACTCTTCCAATTTTTTAATTCTCTTTTTGATAGTTGGGAAATTTGTCAATAATCCGCCTAACCATCTGTTGTTTACATAATATGCTCCAGCTCTTTTTGCCTCTTCAGCCATAATTTGTTGGGCTTGCTTTTTTGTACCAACAAATAAAATAACTTTTCCCTCTGCTGCCTGTTCTCTAACAAACTCATATGCTTCTTCAACAGCTTTTAAAGACTTTTGTAAATCGATAATATAAATACCTTTTCTTTCTGTGAAAATATAAGGTTTCATCTTTGGATTCCATCTTCTAGTTCTATGTCCAAAGTGAACACCTGCTTCTAAAAGTTGTTTCATACTAATAACTGACATACAAACACCTCCGAGTTTTTGGTTTTCCCTCCATCGCACTACGTTTCCGACCTAATTTTAGGCACCGAGGAAACTGCATAACGATGTGAGAGATTATTATTATTGAATATCAATTTATTATTGAATATCAATTTTTTCTGCTTCGCTCCATAATCCTTCTAAATCATAAAATTCTCTTGCATTTTCAGTAAAAATATGAACTACTATACTTCCTCCATCTACAATTAGCCATTCATATCCTCTATCTTTATCAAAATATAAGAGTTTATGATTTTTTTCTTTAAATTTTTCAATAACTGCATCTTTCAATGCATTCAAATGTGTTTCGGAATTACCTGTAGCTATTACAAAATAGTCAACTATCAATGGAGAATTTTTCATATTCAATACTTTTATATTTATAGCATCTTTTTCATCCAATATTTTAACAATTTCTTTTGTTAATTCAAAAATCTCCTCTTCTGATTTTAACTTCACTAATTTTCACCTCCATTACTCTACTGTAACACTTTTCGCCAAATTTCTCGGCTTATCCGGATCAAGTTTTCTTAATATCGCTACATTATACGCAAATAATTGAATAACAGGCGCCATAGCCAAAGGATATAACGCTTCATGTACCTGCGGAACACAAATATATTCATCAGTTAATTGACTTATTTCATTATTATTTTCAGTCGTTATTGCTATTATATTAGCATTTCTTGCTTTAGATTCCATTAAATTTGATTTCATCTTTTCATATAATGAGTCTTTTGGTATTATCGCAAATACTGGAAATTGTTCATCTAATAAGGCTATTGGGCCATGTTTTAACTCCCCTGCCTGATATCCTGCAGCATGAATATAACTTATTTCTTTTAATTTTAACGCCCCTTCTAATGCTGTTGGATATCCAAAACCTCTTCCTATATACATCATATGTTGAAATTTAACATATTCTCTGGCTAACTCTTTTATTCTTTCATTCAGTTTTAATACTTTTTTATAAACTTCTGGCATTTCTTCAATACCTTTTAATATATCTCTTATCTCATCATTTGAGCCTTGAGTTAATTCTATTATTTTTGCACCTAATGCATACAAAATAGCTATTTGTGCTGTATATGTTTTAGTTGCAGCAACACCTATTTCTGGACCTGTATTCATGTATATTGCACCATGTGATTCCCTTGGGATAGTTGAACCAAACACATTACTTATCGTTATTACTTTTGCTCCTTTTTCCTTTGCAATTCTTATTCCTTCCAATGTATCTATTGTTTCGCCAGATTGGGATATAGCTAACACTAATGTATTTTCATCAACATGTGGATTCATATATCTAAATTCTGATGCTACCTCAATATCAACACCTATTTTTGAATATCTATTCATAAAATATTTAAATGTTAATCCCGCATGATAACTGGTTCCACAGGCTACTACAAATATCTTCCTTAATTTCTCAGTTATAAATTCTTTGAGATTGTTTATTTCAGATAATATAGACTTCCCATTTTTTATTCTTCCTGTTATTGCTGCTTTTAGTGCTTCTGGCTGTTCGTTCATCTCTTTCAACATAAAATGATCATATCCGCCTTTTTCTGCTGCTTGTTCATCCCAATCAATATGTGTTGATTTTTTTTCTATCTTTTCACCATTTATATCAAAAAATTCTATATTGCCTGGATTTAATACTGCTATTTCATTATCATTCATAAAATACACATCTTTTGTATATTTTATTATAGGGGTTATATCAGAAGCTAATAATGCAAAATCTTCACTATATGCTACCACCAACGGGCTTCCTTTTCTAACAGATACTATCTTTTTTTCATCTGTTTGCATAACTCCTATAGCATAAGCCCCATCTAATCGCTTTATCGCTCTTAATACTGCCTGAAACAAATTGCCATCATAATATTCTTCAATTAAATGAGCTATTACCTCTGTATCTGTTTCGGATTTAAAGGTATGACCTTTTTCTTTTAATTCTTTTCTTAATTCTTGAAAGTTTTCTATAATACCATTATGCACTAATGCTATTTTACCTGTACAGTCTGTATGTGGATGTGCATTTAAATTTGTCACTCCACCATGAGTTGCCCATCTTGTATGAGCAATTCCTATATCTACATATGTATTAATTTCTTCTTTTAACGCTTCTTTTAAATTTGATATTTTACCAGTTGCTTTTATTAATTCTATATGAGAATTTTGTGAAAAAGCTATACCAGCTGAATCATATCCTCTATATTCTAATTTTTTTAATCCATCTATTATATCGTTTATTTTTACTTCTTTTTTCCCAACTAATCCCACAATTCCACACATTAAAATTACCTCCTACAACATTTCTTTTATTTTATCCACAATATTCTCCTTCACTGCTTTATTAGCAACAGATAGCGCATTTGCAATTGCTTCGCTATCAGAAGAACCGTGCGCCTTAACTAAAATCCCATTTATTCCTAAAAAGAAGGTCCCACCATATTGTCTATAATCTAAACTAGACTTCAGCCCTTTTAATGATTTTTTCATTAAAAGAGCTCCTAATTTGACCAGTAATCCACCATTTGAAATTTTTTCTTTCAATTCTGAAAGTATATAATAAGCTGTTCCTTCAATTGTCTTTAACATATTATTACCGGTAAAACCATCGGTGACAATTACATCTATTTCTTTTTCAAAAATGTCTCTTCCTTCAACAAAACCTATATAATTAATCTTCGGATCGCTTTTAAGATATTCTGCTGCTTCTTTAACAAGCTTTGTGCCTTTGCTCTCTTCAGTACCTATATTCAATATATGAACCTTAGGCTCTTTTATCCCTAAAAATTTAGCAAAAGCTACACCTTCTTTTGCTAAAGATATAAAATGTGCCGGTTTTAATTCTGCATTAGCCCCACCATCTACTAAAATTCTTGGTTTTCCACCTTTTCCTGGTAATGGTATTACCAATGCCGGTCTATCTATTCCAGAAATCCTACCTGTAATAAACGTCCCAGCTGCAAGTAAAGCTCCTGTATTTCCTGCACTTACAAAAGCATCTAATTCACCTTTTTTCATCATTTCATTTCCAATATAAATTGAACTTTTTTTTAATTTTAGTACTTCTGTTGGTTTTGTATGATTATCGACTATATTTTCCGCTTTAATTAACTTAATTCTAGATCGTATTTCTTTAGGTAAATCGTTTTTTAAAGATTCTTCTCCCCCAATTAAGTATAACTCATCAATATAACCATTTTTTAAAGCAAAAATCGCGCCCTCTAAATTTGAATTGGGCGCGTTATCTCCACCAAATAAGTCTAAGCCTATTTTGGGTTTTTCGGACATTATTATTCTCCTATTTCCAATATTTGTTTTCCATTATAGTAACCACAATTTAAACAAACTCTATGGGGGAGTTTTGGTTCTCCACAATTTGGACATTTTGATACATTAACCTTAATTGCCTTGTATAAATTTGCAGCTCTTCTTCTATGTGTTCTTGCTCTTGATGTTTTTTGCTTAGGTACAGCCATTTATATCCCTCCTAAAAATTTATTATTTTTCATCATTAAATATTTCCAATAATTTTGAAAATCTTGGATCTACATAATCCTCTTCATGATTGTGATTAAGGTTTTCATTTAAATCCTCACCACATACTGGACATAAGCCCTTACAATCTTCTTTACATAATGGTTTTTCTGGAATCTCCATTAAAATTGATTCTATAATTCTATCAGTTATATCTACTTTATTTTCTGAAAAGAAAATAATATTATCTAAAGAATCTAATTTTTCACTTTTAGTGTATAAATCTTGTAAGCTATCATTAATATAAAATGCTTCAATTACTCCATTTATTTTTTGTTCAAACTCTTTTAAACACCTAGAACATATCAATTTTATACTAGTTTCAACAGTTCCTTTTATTACAAAACCTTCATCATTTTTTTCTATTTCAAATTTTACATCAATTGGAGACAAAAAATCTAATATACCTTCGGGTGTATCTATTTTTTTCCAAGATAGTTGAAACGCAAACGTTTCTTTCTCTTCTATTTTTTCTATATCATAAATCAGCTTTGTATCTCTCAATTTATCATTTAACATAAAAAACACCTCGCGCTTTATTTTACGACAATATTTTTTAATATATAACAAGAGTATGTTAATTTTCTGTTATTTTTTTCCAAATCTTTTAGTTTATTCATTATTCAAATTTATTATAGCCTCTTTAAAATCTTCGGGTAATGGCGCCACAAATTCTTTCCATTCATTTGTTCTCGGATGATATAACCCTAATTTTAAAGCATGTAACATCTGTCTCCTAATGCCATACTTAAAATCTTCAGTTGGATTTCCATAAACTTCATCTCCTAATAATGGATGTCCCATATATTTAAAATGCACTCTAATTTGATGTGTTCTTCCTGTTTTTAAATTTATCCAGGCTAAAGATGCCTTATTTCCAAATTCTTTTATAATTTTATATAATGTTACAGATTCTTTTCCATCAGGCACAACAGCCATTTTTATTCTAATTTGTGGATGTCGCCCTATTGGTTCATTTATTTCACCATTTTTTCTTTTCATAGTTCCTTTAATCAATGCAATATATGTTTTTTTAGTTTTTCTATTCTTGAATTGTTTACTTAACGATTGATGGGCTAAATCATTTTTTGCTACAACAATAGCCCCTGACGTGTTCTTATCTAATCTATGAACTATTCCTGGTCTAATTTCGCCACCAATCCCCTGTAAATCTTTACAATGATATAATAATGCATTTACTAATGTCCCTGTAACTTTGTTAAAAACTGGATGTACTATCATAAAAGGAGGTTTATTTACTACAATAATATCTTTATCTTCATAGATAATATTTAAAGGTATTTTTTCTGGTAGTACTTCTATTTTTGGTGGATTATCTGGAACTTCAATCGATACAATATCATTATTTTTAACTTTATAAGAGGGTTTTTTTAAGTTACCATTTACTATTATCTGCCCGTGTTTTATAGCTTTTTGAACATAATTTCTGGAAATCCAATCAGGAACTTTTTCAACTACAAATTTATCTAATCTCCAACCATTCTCTCTACTTGTTACTAAAAAGTTTTCTTCCACGGATCTTTACTCCTTCTCCAATAATAAATAGCTAAAAGAATACCTCCAACAGTTACAAATGAATCCGCTACATTAAATACAGAAAAATATTTCACGCTAAACATATCAACTACATAGTTTAATCTAATTCTATCATAAATATTCCCCAATGCTCCACCTATGATAAAAATAGTGGATATGTCAAATAATATAGAATTATTATTTTTAAGATAATTTTTTCTAAATATATATATTATCGTTACCACAACTGTAGCTAAAATACCATGAAAAAATGAATATCCTTGTAACATTCCAAATGCAATACCTGTATTGGTTACATAAGATAAGGATATGAAATCTCCTATAATGTTAATATTCTTTCCTGCTAAATATTCTTGTGCCATTTTTTTTGAAATTTGATCAAGCACTAAAATAATAGGTATTAACCAGTCCAATTTAATCACTCACTTTTTGATAAAAAAATGGTTCAATAACTTCTAATCCAAGATTTCGATAATTAAAAATTCTTTCTGTTGAACCCACAAATAATACTCCACCTTTTTTTAATGCGGCTGCAAAATTTTTATATAAATTATTTTTTGCATCCATATCAAAATAAATAACAACATTTCTACAAGAAATTAAGTCAACATCTTTTTCAAATGGATCCATTAATAGATTATGTTGTTTAAATACAACTCTGGCTTTTATAAAAGATAATACTTCATATGTTTCATTGTCTATTTTTCTAAAATACTTTTTCTTTAACTCTTCTGGAACATTTACCATAGATCTTTCTGAATAAATACCCCTCTTTGCTTTTTGAATAACAAATTTATCCAAATCTGTAGCTAATACTTTTATGTTCTTGGGCGCTTTTAGCTCTTCAAGCAATATTGCATGCGTATATGGTTCTTCTCCTGTTGAACACCCGGCACTCCATATCTTTGCCTTTGTTCCACTTTCTTTTAAAATCCTTGGTAAAATATTCTTTTTTAAATAATTCCATTTTTCGGGATTTCTAAAGAATTCTGTAACGTTAATTGTCAATTTATCCAAAAACTCATCCCATAATTTGTCATTTTTTTTCAAATCTTCAAAATACGTTTTATAACTTTTATAAGAGTATTTTCTCATTAACATATCTATTCTTCTTCTTACTCTATGCTGTTTATAACCCCTTAAATCAAGCTGAAAATGCCTTGATATATTATCTAATAACCATACATATTCTTCATCATCATATGGTGATGAATATAAACTTTTTTCATCCATAAGCATTCCTCCTAAAATTCTATATTAAACTTTATTCCATATACTCTATTTGAATTTAGTACAAAATATATATCATCCCTTATTATGGGTATATTAAATTCAAATTTACTTTTTTCTCTCTTAAAAAATTCGTTTCTTATTAAATTAATTTCATTTTTAAAATCAAAATACATATAAATTTTTTTATTTAATATTTCAACAAAAAATTTATTTTTTGATAGAGTTAATATACCAACATTTGAAAGCGCTATAAAAACTCCGTAATCATCACTTTTATTTAACGTATCTACGAAAAAGCCAAGTTTTAATTTATTACCAAAATAATAGCCTAAAGAAGTTTCTGAAAAATCATACATATTAATCCAATAAAAATAATTATTAGAACTATTTTTTAAATTAATACCGATCATCCCATTTGATACAATATATGAAACCGGATAATCAAAAAATACTCTTTCAAAAGAAATTATAAATGAGTCATTTGACCATAAAAAATAATTAGGATCGTTAAATGAATCATTCTTATACCTGTAATTTATGCTAAATCCTGGTTGGAAAAATTTTAAGTAATTTAAAACTTCATTTATCCCAGAGACTTTTATGTAATCTTTATCTAAAGTCTTCATCAGAGCATAAAAGGAAATATTAGCAACATATAAATTAGTCGCTTCAAAATCAAAATTATAATCTATCTTTATCTCTCCATTATTAGAATAAGTTAAAAACATATTATTCGAAAACAACTCAACATTAAAACATAAAAATACTATTATAGCAAGAAAAATTTTTTTCATTTAATCACCTTAAAAACAAGGGGCAAATTGCCCCTATTAATCACATGTTTTGTGCTAATCTTTCCATTTCTTCATCATCAATTTCGAAGTTAGCAAAAACTTCTTGAATATCATCACTATCTTCTAAAGCATCTAATAATTTTAATAATTTTTCTGCATCTGATCCTACCACTTTAACTGTTGTTTTAGGAATATAAGTTAAGGTTGCTTTCACTGAATATCCCATATCCTTTAAAGTATCTCTAACTTTTACCATATCATCAGGCGAAGCTATAACTTGAATATTTTCATCTTCAATTACATCTTCAGCTCCTGCATCTAGGGCAACCATCATGAATTCATCCAAATCTGCAACTTCATTTTTAGGAACTATAATCATAGCTTTTCTTTCAAAATTCCATGCAACAGCTCCACTTTCTGCTAAACTTCCACCATGTTTAGAAAGAATATGTCTCACTTCCTGAGCCGCCCTATTTTTATTATCTGTTAAGGCTCTCATAATTATTGCTACTCCTGCTGGTCCATACCCCTCATACATTATTTCAACGTATGAATCAGCTTCTGTTCCACCAGCACCTTTTTTTATTGATGCCTCTATTTTATCTTTTGGCATATTTGCTTCTTTAGCTTTTTCAATAGCTGTTCTTAACCTTGGATTTGACTCCGGATCTGGTCCACCTTCTTTGGCTGCAACTGTTAATTCTCTAATAAGCTTTGTAAAGATTTTTGATCTTTTTGCATCCTGTGCTGCTTTTCTATGCTTTATATTCGCCCACTTGTTATGACCTGACATAATAAAATACCTCCTTTAAAATCATTTTGATTTAATTATCATTAGCGTTGTATCATCATGTTGAGATGCTTTTCCAACAAATTTATCTAATTCTTTTATAATTATATTAACTATATCTTTTGAACTTTTATCTTTGTTTTTTGTGAAAATTTCCGTTAACCTTTCAATTTCAAATTCTTCACTTTCTTCATTTCTTGCCTCAGTTATACCATCAGTATATAATACTATATTTATATCTTTATCATATTTTAATTTTTGACTTTCAAAAATAAAACCATCCATAATACCTATAGGCATATATTCCGCTTCAAAAGACAATAGTTCATCATCTTTTAGTATAAGTGTTGGATTATGCCCACAATTTATCATTTCTATACTTCTATTTTTATGATCTAACATCATAAAAATAGAAGTAACAAATCTGTCTTGTGGAATTTCTTTAGATATATAATCATTTAAATTAGAAACTACAGTAGTCAAATCAGAAGTTTTTTCTAATTCATGCCTTAATATTGATCTAAAGGATGTCATTATTAAAGCAGCCGGAACACTTTTACCCGACACATCTGCTAAAACTAAAAATATCTTTTCTCCAAGATCAACCACGTCATAGTAATCGCCACCTATATCGTAAGCTGGTCTATAAAATGCTTCTATTTCTATATCTTCAAATTCTGGTATTTTTTCAGGTAATAATGATTTTTGTATTTCAGAAGCAATTCTTAGCTGCTCATCTAACTTTTCTTGTTCAATTTTTTTACTTAAAAAATCAAGAGTATCATAACTAAATGCTATTTGCTCTGCTATAGATTCCATTATTTTCCTATTTCCCGCTGTAAATAACCCGCTTTTAGAACCATAAAAAAGAAAAAAACCCCAGGCTTTCATTCTTGATTCTATTGGTATAAACATTATTGGAATTTCTTCGTTAGTTAAGGGATGTTTTTCAAAGATAAGAGGCTTTATTTTTTTAGATAAACTTAAATAATCAATAATGTCCACGGTTTTTTGAAAATCAAGAATATTAAAATCAGCATGCAAAATACTGAAATCTTTTCCCGGAGGATAATCCGAAAATTCTCCAACAATAATATCCTCATATAAAATAATATCATTTATTCTATCTATTATTTTTTCCATAGATTTTCTTGGATCAAGCGTTTCATGCAAAATTTTCCCAATATCTAAAACAGCAGTTAATTCCTCATAAAGCTTAGATAACTCCTCTACTTGCGCTTCTAATTGAATTGAAAATTCTTCTAATTGAATCCTATAATTTTCACTTTCATCGAACAATTTTTCAATTAATACTTTAACTCGATTTTTAATCTCTTCTAATTCACTGGGTTCATCTGAATAATAATTAATTTTATCATTTAATTCATGATAAACTTCTAACCCATATGCGGTGGCTTTATCCATATCATTCCACCACCTGTTTTATTATCTCAACAATACTTTTAGGGCTGAACGGTTTAGTAGCAACTTTAAATGCACCGAGAGACAACGCTAATTTTTCGTCTTCCTCGCCACCTTTAGCAGTTAAAACTAAAATTGGAATTTTTATATTTTCTTCTTTTAATTTTTTCAAAACTGTAAAACCATCCATTTTTGGCATCATAATATCCAGACAAACAGCATCTGGTTTTATTTCTTTTATTTTCTGTAACCCTTCTTCACCGTCTCTAGCCTCATATACTTCATACCCCTCTTTTTTAAAATTAAAAGATAATATCTTCCTTAAAACATCTGAATCATCTACTATTAATATTTTTTTACTCAACTCAATCCCCCCAAACAACATCATAAAGAATAGGATTAAATATGAAGTTTTCTTTTATCTCATTAAAAACCTTCCATATATTATATATTTTGTTATATTCATGTTTATATTTTAACACATAAATTTCATTTTTATTTATAGTATATTCTAAATCTAAAAATTTATTTTTTAAATCGGCATTTTTCTCCACTTTTTCATAAAAAATTTCAAATAAATTTTTCGATATATATGTTCGGAATAAATAATATTTTATTTTCAATTTATAATTTTCTTCCACAGATTTATACTCTATTAATTTGAATCCTTCTGATACATAATTGTTAAAATTTGAAAAATTATATGCGTCTTTCGTGTTAAGCAAAACAAACAATACTCTATTAACATAACCAAGCGGTACTGCTTGCGAAATACTTAATTTTGGTTTAGCGTGAAAGCCTTTTGTATATTCCAAATTTATTTTAGCTCTTCTAAACATTCTTTCAATTTCTTCTAATGTATCATTATGTGAAATATAGACGGATTTCCCATATTTTTTAAATCTTAAAAGATATTTCAAATTACTCACTCCAATAATATGATATAATAAAATTAAGCAAAAATTATTATATACTATTTTTATTAAAATCATTTTAAATGGAGGAATAAGCTTTGAAATATTTTCTATATGGAATTCTTTTGGTATTAATTACCGGATTGATACTTTTTAACTATACATATAATATCTTTATTAATAAATCCATTTTTTCAATTAATAGTAATTATAATACATATCTTTTTTCCAATGGAAATGAAATAATGCCACCAAAATTCAAATACACAAAAATATCTGAAACTCCTATCAATTTATTATTTATTTTATTATGGTCTGAAGATAGAGATTTTTTTGGTCATCCCGGCTTTAATTTAAAAGGTTTTATTAGGGCTATAATTACAAATATAAAAAGCGGTACGTCTTATGGAGGTAGTACTATTACTCAACAAGTTGTGAAAAATATTTATTTAACTCAAAAAAAACTTATTTCAAGAAAAATTTTAGAAATTTTCATATCTTTCTGGGTGGAAAGATCTTATACAAAAAATGAAATTTTAGAATCATATATAAATATAGCCTACCTCGGAAATGATATAAATGGTTTTGGTGCTGCTGCAAAAAGATATTTCGGTAAAGAGTTAAGAGACTTAAATTTATCTGAAATTTCTATTTTAGTTGGTATTATAAATGCTCCAGAATATTATAATCCTTACAAATACCCTTTAAGAGCTAAAAATCAAGCGTTAATTATTCTAAATTCATTATTAAATAATCAATTAATCTCAAAAAACGAATATAAAGTATATACACAACAGCTTAATGAAATAATTTTTAAAAAACCATATTTTGATGAAAATAATTTTCAATTATTACTAGCCATAAAAAACGAAGAATCAAAACTTAACTTAAATGGCGGAGGGTATATAGTAAAATCAACAATAGATAAAGATTTATTTGAAACTGTAAAAAATACCTGGCAAGCATCTCAAAGCGCTATAATTTTGGATAATAAAACTGGAAAAATCATTAGTTTTTTTGGTAACCAATATGATGTTTTTTATTCTAATCGTCAAATTGGGTCTACTATAAAGCCTTTTTATTATCTATTAGCTCTTAATAAAGGATTTAATATAAATACAGTTCTAAGAGATGAACCATTAAAAATTGGAAATTGGGCACCTCAAAATTTTGAAAAAACATATAAAGGTAAAACAACATTAAAAGATGCTCTTATTCACTCAATAAATATACCATCAATTAATTTATTTTTAAAATTAGAAAATTCACCTCAAAAATCTATTTCTACAGTTGAAAGTTTTTTAAAAGAAATTGGTATCAATGGTTTTTATCCTCATGATATAACAATTTCTTTGGGAACTATAGAGAGCAACGTATTCAATATTGCAAAAGCTTTTTCAATTTTTCCAAACTATGGTTTAATTCCAGAGTTTTATATAATCGAAGAAATATATGATAAAAATGGGAATTTGATATACAAGAAATCTCCTAAAATTTATAAAAAAATTCAAAATATAAACAATAAATCATACAGTACAATGAATGATTTATTAAAGCAGGTTGTTATAGAAGGAACAGCAAAAAATTTATTTGCTAAAAAAAATGAATTTCATGGAAAAACCGGTACTGCTGAATCCTCCGTTTGGTTTTCGGGCTATGATGCTAAAATTGTACTTTCAATAAGAAAGGATGGAAGATTTTTATTATCCACGACACACGCTATCCCTATAGCTAGAAAAATCTTAAACAGCTATTATTCTTATAATCCAATAACTAAGGTTCCAAATTTTAGTTTTTATTCAACAAAGAATGTTGTCGATCCATTTGAAACTTTTATTTCAAATCGTTTTAATAATAAAAACTTATATTTTAGCAAAAAAAATTATATAGAAAATATTCAAAATTATGAAACTTTATTTCCTGACTTATTTATAAAATATTATAATAACATCAAAAGTAATAATTTTAAACTTTTTGAATTTGACAAACTTAATATACAAAAATATATAAATTCTTTAGATCTTGGAGATACTTTTATATATAACGATTTTGTTAGAGATAAATTGTTTTTAGAATATTATTTCCCGGATTTAGCAATAG
Source organism: Marinitoga hydrogenitolerans DSM 16785 (assembly GCF_900129175.1). Taxonomy (NCBI): domain Bacteria; kingdom Thermotogati; phylum Thermotogota; class Thermotogae; order Petrotogales; family Petrotogaceae; genus Marinitoga; species Marinitoga hydrogenitolerans. The sequence continues at coordinate 4,028 of NZ_FQUI01000019.1, read as the reverse complement.
AAATAAATAAATAATTTTTAAAACATTACACATGAGAAGGTGCTATTATGAAAGAATTTTTTAACCCCGGTGAATTGTTATTAAAAGAAAATGAGTCATACAATTTTTGTTATTATATTATTTCTGGAAAAGTTACAACATCTTTAAGAAATAGAGAACTTGTTTCAGGAGAATTTATAGGAACTATGAGTTTTTTAACTGGAAAACCATTATTAGAAAGTTATATTGCAAATACTAAAGTAGAAGTATTAAAATTAGACAAAAACAGTATTCAACAAATATTAGAAGAAAAAGAATTTTCTTTATTTATGGAACATATATCAAAGCTTTATATAAATCTTTCATTTAAAAGTTTATTTGAAATTACGCCTAATGTGTATGAAATGCTTATTTCAAAAGCCAGATTATCTAATAGAAAAGACTTAATTGAAGATATGCAACTTGACGAAACTGATATTTTATTAGCCGAGTTAGATCAGATTTTAAATGTTGGTGAAATTTTCGAATCCGAACTTCCGGAAGATCCTGAAATTGCTACAGAAAACTTTAAATTATTATTTGATAAAGAAAATTTAGATTTGGCAGGCATAATTGTTTTCACAACAAATTATATACGAAAAAATATAAATAATAGTCAACTTTGTGAAGATTTAATCTATGGTTTTGAAAAATCTATAGAAATAGAAGACAGAGCTTTAGTAAAATATTTTTTATATTTATCATGTATTTTTTGCAATGATTCTGAACGAATAAAAGAAGTCCTTGAGGAATATCTGGAAATTTTAAGGTTTTGGGGAATCCCCGCATGGGGCGAAATGCTTATTAGAGTTGAAAATTATGATATTTTTACAAATATCTTTAATAAAAAAAATGTTGGTGAAAAAAATGAAATGTGAATTAATCACTAATCTTTCAAGAGATATAAAAGAAATTGCTTATATTCAAAACGGAATTGTTATATCAACATTAAAATATGAAGAAACGGAAAAATTAGGCCAAGTTTTTTGCGAAGGTGATTATTTTGGCCTTGATTCTTTAGTTTTTGGAATAAATTTAATAGACTATTATAAAGTTGGCAAAACCCGTTTCAAAAAAGAATCTTATCAGCTTTTTGTTGAACTATTAAAAGATAATGATTATTATGATAAATTCTTTCTAAATTTAAAAATTACTTTTTTAGAAATAGCTTCATTTATGAAAAAAAGAGAAGAAGAAGTTTTATTGCTTAATTTAAGAAAAATATACAATAGAAGCAGTGACATTAAAGGACTACCAAAAGATTTTATATTGAAATATATTAGCGAAGAAAAAATCAATTCTTTATTGGAAAATGAACTTATTAAAGATGATAATGAATTTTTCTATTATAATCCTAAGTAAAATGCTCATATTTTAAGATTATTAGCTTTTAAAACCTTTAATAAGCAATAACCTGAAAAAAATGACATTGAAATTTTTTTCATTTTTGAGTTAAACTAATAATGAATATAATATAAGGACGGTGAATTCTGTTGGGGACTATGAAAGCTATTGTAAAAAAATATCCAAGAAAAGGTTTTGTGTTAGATACTGTTGAAATTCCTGAAATCAAAGAGCCTAATGAAGTTAAAGTAAAAGTTTTGAACGCTTCGATTTGCGGCACTGACTTACATATATGGAAATGGGATGAATGGTCTCAGGGAAGAATAAAAACTCCTCAAATTGATGGCCATGAATTTGTAGGAGAAGTTGTTGAAATTGGACCTATGGTTAAAGGCTTAAAACCTGGAGATATTGTTGCTTCAGAAACACATATTCCCTGTGGTGTTTGTAAACAATGTAAAACAGGAAATATGCACGTATGTAAAAATATGCAAATTTTAGGTGTAGATAGAGACGGTGTATTTGCAGAATATGTTGTTGTTCCAGAAATTGTACTATGGAAATTAGACCCTTCTATCCCAAGAGAATATGCTTCAGTTATGGAACCTTTAGGGAATGCTATTCATACAGCAACTGCTGTTGATTTAAGAGGAAAAACAGTATTAATTACCGGAGCCGGACCTATTGGTGCCATTGCTGTACAAGTTGCGAAAATTTCTGGTGCTGCTACAATAATCGTTAGTGAGGTCTCTGAATACAGAATAAAAATGGCAAAAGAAATGGGAGCTGATTATATTATAAATCCTTTAGAAAAAAATTTGGTTGAGGAAGTTATGAAATTAACAAATAATGATGGTGCTGATGTATTACTTGAAATGTCAGGGAATCCTGACGCATTAAACTCAGGTATAGAATCATTAACAAATGCTGGAGAAGCCGCTATATTGGGTGTATTCCCAACAAATCCTGTACCTTTTATAATGAATACTGCAGTATTTAAAGGAATTAAAATCCATTGTATTACCGGCAGAAAAATGTTTGAAACATGGCAAATTGCTTCTGAATGGCTTCGTACAAATCGCATTGATTTATCAAAATTAATTACCCATGTTCTTCCAATGGAAGATTTTGAAAAGGGGTTTGAACTTATGAATTCAAAGAAAAGCGGAAAAATTGTATTAAAAATTTCAGAATAGGGGTGATTTTATGAATTTTTATGAACAATTAAGTGCTGAAATGAATCAACTAAAAGAAAATGGTCTTTTTGTTACTATTAGAACATTAGATGGAGCTCAAGGTGCATGGTTTGAAGTTGATGGAAAAAAAGTATTAAATCTTTGTTCTAATAACTATTTAGGTTTTGCTAATTATGAAAGATTAAAAAAAGCTGCTATTAAGGCTATAGAAAAATATGGGGTTGGACCTGGTGCAGTAAGAACTATTGCTGGAACTATGAATATTCATCAACAATTAGAAAAGGAACTTGCAGAATTCAAAAAAACAGAAGCTACATTAGTTGTTCAATCAGGTTTTAATGCTAATCAAGCTGTTATTCCAGCTATAACAACTGCTGAAGATGCTATATTGTCAGATGAATTAAACCATGCAAGTATCATTGATGGTGTAAGATTATCAAAAGCAAAAAAATATGTATGGAAACATAAAGATGTTAAAGATTTAGAAGAAAAAATCAAAGAAGCCAAAGACAATGGCGCAAGAAGATTATTAATTATAACAGACGGCGTATTTAGCATGGATGGGGATTTAGCTCCATTGCCAGAAATAATTGAAGTTGCAGAAAAATATAATGCTATAATAATGGTGGATGATGCACACGGCGAAGGAGTATTAGGAGACAGTGGCAGAGGAATTGTCGATCATTTCCATTTACATGGACACGTGGATATTGAAGTTGGTACATTATCAAAAGCTTTTGGTGTTGTTGGTGGTTTTGTTGCAGGAAAAAAAGAATTAATTGATTATTTAAAACAAAAAGCCCGACCATTTTTATTTAGTAGTTCCTTATCTCCTGCCGAAGCTGGTGCTGCATTAGAGGCAGTAAGAATACTTGTTGAAAGTGGAAATGTCGTTGAAAAACTATGGGATAATGCTAAATATTTCAAAGAAAAACTTAACGCTTTAGGCTTTGACACATGGCATAGTGAAACTCCAATAACTCCTGTAATGTTATATGATGCTAAAGTTGCTAAAGAATTTAGTTTAAAATTATTTGAAGAAGGTATTTTCGCCCAATCAATTGGATTCCCAACAGTTCCAAAAGGTTTGGCAAGAATAAGAGTGATGATAAGTGCCGCACATACAAAAGAAGATCTTGATTTTGCTGTTGAAAAATTCGAAAAAATTGGTAAAGAATTAAATATTATCAAATAAAAGGCTGGGATAATTCCCAGCCTTTTCCCGAGTTTGACAGCAATTTAAGGAAAAATGAAAAAATTGGACGGTAAAATGCGTATTTGAGGTGTGTAAATCTAGGTCAGTCGAAAAAGTGTGTGGCTAACTTTTTATGATATTTTTGCATATAACTATTGATTTTACTAACTTTTAGTGGTATAATATATATGAAAACCACTAAAAGGAGATGGCATGATGTTCGTTAAAATATCAAAGGTGAAAGGAAAAAAGTATTTAAGAGTAATGGAAAGTGT
>NZ_FQUI01000018.1 GCF_900129175.1 Marinitoga hydrogenitolerans DSM 16785 | reverse complement strand
GCTACTGTTAGATTTGTTGATCTAATTATTCCATCCCATGTTGATTGCCCTGTGCCGTATCTGTTGTCAAATAAATATTTCATATATGAATCATTTACATCTATTACTGGTACTTTTAATTTTCCATCTTTTAATAATGCTTTATATCTTTTTATACCTGTTGTCGTCTCTTCGTTTATTCCCCATATGTTTTTTAATAATTCTGGATATTTTTCTACAATCCTAACCCCTAAATCTGCACCATCATCGATAACAATATTGGGTTCAATAGAAAGTACTTCATCTATGTTTTTCCAATATAGTTCTTCATCAATAGAGCGCTTAGCATAAACATTAACGCCATATGTTTTTAGCGCCTCAGCTACATCATCTTGTGTTGATAACGGGTTGCTGCTTGTTATTGCTACTTTTGCTCCTAATTCGTGTAAAACTACCGCAGTATATGCTGTTTTTGCTTCTAAATGTATACTCATTGATATATTTATATCTTTAAATGGTTGTTCTTCCATATACATTTCTTTTAATGTGTTTAATACTTTCATATGTTCCTTTACCCATTCTATCTTTTTTCTCCCGGTTTCTACTAAATTCATTTTTTCACCTCTCGTATAATTGTTTTGTAAATTATTATATTTTTATTTGAAAATAGCTTTGTATAAGTATATTTTTTTATCTTCAACTACGCAATATGCATTTAATGGTGTAATGTTAATTGTATCAAAAATATCTTTACTTAATTCTTTTAATTCATCAATTGAAAATCCGGAGTGAGTGTCTTTCATATCATCCAAAATATCATTATATTCATGTTTTAAAATATCAATAATGACAATTTTTCCGTTTTTTTTCTTTACATCATTCATGCTTTTAAGAACTTTTCTGGGATCTGTGAAATGATGAAAAGCAAGAGTCGACATAATAAAATCATATTTAATAGGATAATTAAGATTATAGTATTCATTAAAAAAGGTTATGGAATCTGAAATTCTTTCAGCAATTCCCCAAATAGAGTTTATATTTTTATTTTTTAAAATATCTAACATGCTGGGAGTTATATCAATAGCATATGGTTTTATCTTTTTTTGTTTTTTGATAATTTTTTCGGTAAAAAAACCTGAACCAGCAGCAACATCTAATAACATAACTTCATCATCTATCTCGTTTAATATTTCTTCAACTATTAAATTAACACATTTGTCATTTAAGTAAGATTTTACAATGTTATCTCTATCAGGTGCTTCCATTTCAAAATGTTCAATTTGTTCTGAGAATTTAATTATCTCAGAATTTGAATAACCCATTTTTTTTAATATTTTTTTTGCATCTGATATATCCATCATATCACCGCCTTAAAACCTTTTTCTAAATCGGTTATTAAATCCTCAACATCCTCTATTCCGATAGAAACTCGGATTAATGAATCAGTAATCCCAGTTTTGATTCTTTCTTCTTTTGGAATAGATGAATGTGTCATTAATGCAGGTATTTCTATTAAAGATTCAACACCACCTAAACTTTCTGCTAAAGAAAATAAACTTAAATTTTCAACAAATTTTCTTGCTTCATCTAAACCACCTTTTATTTCAAAAGATAACATTCCGCCAAATCCGCGCATTTGTTTTGCAGCTAATTCGTGTTGAGGGTGAGATTTGAGTCCAGGATAATAAACTTTTAAAACTGATGGATGAGTTTCTAAATATTTTGAAATAGTAAATGCGTTTTTTTCATGCCTTTCCATTCTTAAGGCAAGTGTTTTAATTCCTCTCATTACTAACCATGAATTAAAGGGTGATAAAATTGAACCTACAGAATTTTGATGATATTTTAATTTATCATATAAATTATCATCATTTAACATTAAAGCACCACCAATTACATCAGAGTGTCCATTTATGTATTTGGTAATGCTGTGAACAACAATATTAGCTCCGAGATCTAATGGATTTTGAAAGTAAGGGCTGGCAAAAGTATTATCTACAACAGAAATAATATTGTTAGTTTTAGATATATCAGCAATTTTTTTTATATCAGCAATTTTTAAAAGAGGATTTGTTGGTGTTTCTATCCATATAATCTTAGTATTTTTTTTAATTGATCTTTCTATCAGTTCAATATTTCTGAAATCGACATAACTCACTTCAATGCCAAAACGTTTTAAAACATTAGTAAATAACCTTTTTGTGCCTCCGTATAAATCATCAAATGCAAGAATATGATCTCCTTTATTTAATAATGACAATATTATTGTTGTTTCTGCAGCAAGTCCGGAAGAAAAAGCTAAGCCATATTTTGCATTTTCTAAAGAGGCTAATTTATTTTCTAAGCTGTCTCTTGTTGGATTTCCGCTTCTTGAATATACATAGCCTTTTTCCACATCATCTAAATTTGTTTTGGCAAAAGTTGTAGATAGATGTATAGGATAAATAGCATCACCATGTTGATTTTCAAACGGAACTTCTCCGATATGTATTGATTTTGTTGCAAATTTCATTTTAACACCTCCAAAATTTTTTCGTCATCAACTTCAAAATTATTTTCAATAAGCCATTGATTATTAAAGATTTTATTTAAATATCCTCTACCACTATCTGGAAATATTACTAAAATCTTCTTTCTTTTTATATTATTTTTTTTGATATATTTAATGGCTCCTATTAAAGCAGCTCCAGAAGATCCGCCGACCAAAATCCCCTCTTTTTTAGCTAAAAATCGCGTCATTGAGAAAGATTCTTGGTCATTTACCACAGAAATGTCATCGATTAAATTCAAATTAATTGTTTCAGGCAATATGTCTTCTCCTATTCCTTCGACTTTATAAGTATGAGCTTTTTCAATAGCTTTTTCTAGTTTCATTCCATTTTTTATTAAATAATATATAGAACCTATTGGATCTACTCCAATTACTTTAATCTCTTTTCTTTCTTTGAAAAATTTTGAAATTCCTGTAATAGTTCCTCCAGTTCCAATACCTGCAAAAATATAATCTAAATTGCCATCAAATTGAGACCAAATTTCCTGAGCAGTTAATCTATAATGAGATTCAGGGTTATATTTGTTAAAATATTGATTAGGTATATACGCAAGTAAATTCTCTTTTATATCTTCTTTTAAAATATTGTTTAATTTTTCTAAGTTATTTGTGTCAACTAGATTTTGAACATATATTACAATTTCCTCGATTTCGGTAATAGTTAGTTTTTTATTCTTTTTCCATATTAATTTTGCAATTATTTTTGAAACACTATAGTATGAATTTGGAGCATCTGGTTTTACATTAGTGGGAGTTCTTACAACAAAAGCACCATAAGCCTTTAAAAGTAATTCTTTTTCTTTGCTTATTTTAGATGGCATAGTGAATATTAATTTGTTTCCGTTTATTGTGCTATACAAAGCAAGCCCCACACCTGTGTTACCAGAAGTTGGTTCTACAATTATTGTATCTTTATTTATAAGTTGATTTTTTTCGGCCATTTTCAATAAATAAATACCCATCCTATCTTTTATGCTTCCACCAGGATTCATATATTCTATTTTTGCATATACTTCATTATCTAAGTTAAAATAGGATTCTACTTTTTTTAATCGCAGAGCAGGTGTATTTCCAACTATCTCTAAGACATTGTCATACAAATTTTTTTTATTCATAGAAACCCTCCTTGTTAAAAAATGCACAACAAAATCGAACAAAAATTGTCATATATATTCTATCAAATTAGATAGTTTTTGTCAAGTTTAAATGTAAAGAATTGATGTCAATATAAAAAAGCCTTTCACAACGTAAAGTTGTGAAAGGCTTTTTTGAGTTTTTTTATTCGATATTAATTTTCTTAAATTTTTTAGCTTTTTCTAATGATTTTGGAATTTCGATTTTTAGAACACCATCTTTGAATTTAGCTTTAATTTTTTCAAAATCAATGTAATCAGGTAATCTAATAGATCTTTCAAATTTCCCAAAGAATCTTTCGCGTTTGATATAATTTCTTCCTTTTTCTTCTTTATCATTTTTCTTTTCTGCAGAAATTGTTAAAATATCATCATCTAAGCGGATATTTATATCTTTTTTGTCATATCCTGGAACATCTGCTTCAATTACAATATCTTTTTCAGTTTCGTAAATATCTAAATTTGGCATTGTAAAAGTTTTTGAATTTTCGAAGATACCAAGAGTTCCAAAATCATCAAATAATCTTTCAATTTCTCTTCTTAATGTTTCAAATGGTTCGAAGAAATTTCCTTTTTCATATCTTTTGATTTCGCTCATGATATCCCCTCCTTTTTATAAATTTCTTTTTTTCAACTTCCGATATTTTTGACGTAAATTTTTTTGCTAAGTTCAAATTGTTCGAAAGTATTACAAAAATTTTATATATTAAATAAACAAGCTATTAGTACGTAAATAAATATATTATTTACTATTTTTTATAGCACTTGTTACTAATAATTGATAAAAGTAAAATTTAGATTCTATAAAAAAACATCCCGGTTTTTAACCGGGATGTTTTTAAAAGTCAATTTCAACAGGGATCAACGTAGCATATTTTTCTTTTGAGGCATCGTATCCAGATAATATAGAATATTGATCATATCCTTCTGGAACTATAATGTCAAGAACATAAGGTCCGAAATCACCAGCATCTGATGGATATCCACCAAGTGTCCATTGTGTTTCTTTTGGAGTAACAGCTCTATAATGATCTGCACCGTAACCATCTTGAGAACCTACCATGAAATAAGCATATATTTTGTTATTTTCTAATTCAATGAATTTTTTCATTACAATTACAGTAATTATTTTTTCTCCAGGATCAGCTTCTACTTGAACTCCTTCAGGAAGTTCTTGACCATCAGATGTAGCTAGTAATTGACCATAACTTGGCCATCCTGCAATTTTTATAAAATAGTCCCATGGATGATTTTTATCAAAGCTTACCCTTGCACCATCTTTGTATGTTTTTGTTACTCCGCCATTTTTTGTATCAAGATATATATTTATTAATTGATGAGAAAATCCTTTAGGTGCTCCCCATGGATTTGTCATTTCGCCAAATTTGAATTTGAACACAATTGAATCGTCGTTATCGAATACTTTAACCCATTCAATATCCCATAAACCTTTATAAGGTTCAAATGCGCCGTCTTTTGGATAGGTATAACCACCAGGTCCATCTTCGTCTCCAATAGGATCTTCAAAGGTTTTTATAAGTTTTCCGCCAATTTCTTTTGGTATCATTATGTGAACAGGTCCTGAATTTGGAGCGAAATCAACATCGCCAGAATTATTTTTTTCAGTAAAAGCCATAACTACGGCTAAGTTGAGTTCATCGCCGCTTTTTATTCCTAATAAGTCAAAAGGTATTTTAAATTCTACAATGTTGTTTTTTGCTGCGATATATTTAGAAGACTTACCGGATATCATCCATCTTTCTGTTCCGCTTGCATTATAATAATATAAATCGTGAGATTTTGGATATTTTTGCAAATTAAAACTGAATCTTTTAGCCAAAGCAAATCCTAAATCAGTTATATCTTCACCTGTTTTTGAATAAGCTGTTTTAGTATTTAATTTTTTTGCATTTGGAGCATCGGTATAAATTTCTAATTTATAAGGTTTTCCAGCTAACTCATCAAGAGATTTTTTTAATTCAATGGCAACATATATATTTGAATTATCTCTTCCAACATAAAAACCTGAGATTAAATCTCCTTCTCTGTGCATTACACCAGAATCATCATCTGCGAAATATCCGCTTTTTGTAATTTCATTGTTGTCAATTTCTCCATCTAATGTTATCTCTACTTTTCCAATGTTGCCCTGTGTAGCAGAAGAAGGTTTTTTATTTGCTATAAATAAATATCCTGGAATTTTATCTTCAGGAACTTTAGATATTCTATATAATTGAATTAATAATTTTTTAAAGTGCATGTCAAATAAAACTTCATTATTTCCAGCATCTTGGTCTGCACCATACCACCAGAACCAATCACTACCTTCTGCTGCATATAAAATATCTAATGCTTTTTTGAACTCAGCATCAGATAATTTATCTTTATTATTCATTAAGACCTTTCTTGCTTCAGATAATCTTTCCCAACCTTCATTTTCTTCTTTTTCCCCATACCATGTATCCAGACTTCCGCCAACCCATGAACCTTTTGGTAATTGTTTTAATTCACCTTCTATATTATAACTTTCTATGTATTCATTAGGTGTAACTAATTCAATGTAAGGGTCATTTGATAAAGCTTGATAAAATAATTTTCTAAAATCATTACCATTATTTGGGTAATGTTCCCAAGCATTTTCACCGTCAAGAGCTACTGTAACAATCATATCACCATTATCGTTCATTTTTTGTATATCGTGTAACGTGCTAAGAAAGTCTTTTACAGCATTTTCTTTTGACATGTTTGAATATTTGAAACCTATTCTATCAGATAAGTCGGTATCTCTAAAAAATACAATGACACTTTTTCCATCCACTGTTACTTTATATGGCTTATATAATTGACGTGGATCACCAGTGTTGATTCCGGCTTTTTGTAAAATCTGTTTATCTGTAATTATCCATTTTACATTATTATCAGCAAACATAGGAACAAGAGGTGAGCTAACAGCTTGTTCTGAAGGCCACATTCCTACAGGTTTTCTTCCAAAGATTTTCGAGAAATATTCCAATCCCCTTGATATTTGGGCTTTAGCGTCTTCAGGCCATCCCATATCTACTAATAACGGTAAAATTGGATGATAATAAGGTGTTGTTGTTAATTCGATTTTTCCTTCATCCCATAATTTTTTATATTTTTCTACAATTTGAGACATTAATTCATAATGTTTTGAAATTACATAATCTAAATCTTCTTTTGTATAATTTTTATCTTTTTCAGCTAACTCTCTTAACTTAGCATCCCTATTTATATATTCAATGTTTATCCAATAAAGATTCCATGCTACTTTTAAATCTAACCAATCTTGGGAAGTAAATTCTTCATTTTTATCTCTTTTTTCTCTTAATTCTGAATATCTTGGGTGAGAATCAATAAATTGTGGATTTATATCAAAAAAATGCCACTTTACAAATTCTTTTTCTTTATCTGTTAAATTATCTTTTAAAGAAAGTTCCAAATATTTATCTTTAGCTCCATTATTGACGTAATCCATTAATTGCATTAATAATACTGGTGTAATATTAAATGTAACACTTCCTGAAGTTAAGTATTTGTCAACCAAATCTGCCATATATGGATAATCATTTATAGCATGAGCTCTAACCCATGGCATTTCGGCATTTAAATTTCCTGGAATTTTATATGAAGGTTGATGATGATGCCATACAATAGCAACTTTTAATGGTTCTTTATTCTCATCACCTTTTGGAATTGAAGATAAAAAGTTTTCAATTGCTTCATCAGAAATGTTTTTTACTTCAGGTGTTTCTGATGAATTTGAAGTTTCTTGTGGTGGAATATCTCTCCATGAAGCAACCTTATCTGTTTGCAATTGTTCTGTATCTGTTACTATTAATACTCTATTTGAAATTTCTTCGCCATTTTCGTCTTTTTCAACAGTATCCCAATTTCCTCTTGTATATTTGTATTCCAATCTCTTTCCCACTTCTGTTTCTAAGTGATATGTTGCTTTATTTTCATTTCTATCCATTTCAAGCTGCCCTGGATCCCAATTGTTGAAATTACCTACAATATATATTGGATCTGATTTAGGGGTGTTCGAAGGAAGTGTAACTTCAAATGTGACAACAGCTTTTTCACCAGGTTGCGCTTTTGTTTTAATTTCAGCAGGTATATCTGCCCAACTTGCAACAACATCTTCAATAATTTTATTTTCATCCGCTAAAACTTTTCTATTTTCGATTTCTTCGTCGTTTTCGTCTTTTTCAACTGTACCCCAATTGCCCCGTGTATATTTATATTCAATTTCTGTATCCTTTTCAACATTTAAAACAACTGTTCCAATATTTCCATTTCTTTTTAAAAGATAATTCTCATCACCAGGGTTCCAATCATTAAAAGAACCAACGATATATATATTTTCGTTTTGAGGTGTATTTTCTGGTAAAGAGACTTTGAATGTTAACTCTATGAAATCATCTTTTGTGGTCAATTCTGTAGCTTCAGGTGATTCATTTTCAGAAACAAATTTTTCCACTGCTGGAACTTCGTTTGCGGCTGTTTGTTGTTGAGCCCCACAACTAATTAGAAAAAGAGACAATACCGTAAGTATAACTACGAGAAAATACTTTGAAATCTTCATACTTTTTGTAACCCCCTTTTAAAAGAATGTATTTTTTGTGTTAGTGATTATATAAAGACAGTCATTTAAGATTATACAACAATATGATATTAAATTTCAAGTTTTAAACTATTTTTAGATGCTATTAGTGTAAAAAATTTTTTTTTGAAAAAGAGATTTAATGTGGTAAAATTCTTTTAGAAATTGTATTAGTAAAATGGAGGGATGAAAATGGAACTGATTGAGAATATTAATAAAATGAAAGAAATTAGAAATAAATTAATAAAAGAAGGGAAAAGTATAGGATTTGTTCCCACTATGGGATATTTACATAAGGGGCATTTGTCATTGGTTGAACAAGCAAGAAAAGATAATGATATAGTTGTTGTAAGTATATTTGTAAATCCTACACAGTTTGGTCCTAATGAAGATTTTGATAGATATCCAAGAGATTTAAATAGAGATATGGATTTGTTAAAACCATTTAATGTTGATTATATTTTTCATCCGTTAGTTGAGGAAATGTATGCAAGGGATTATTCTACTTATGTAGAGGAAGTCAAATTAACAAAGGTACTTTGTGGCAAATCTAGGCCAGGACATTTTAAAGGGGTTACAACTATAGTTTCAAAATTATTTAATATAGTAAGGCCCACTAGAGCTTATTTTGGTCAAAAAGATGCGCAGCAATTTAGGGTATTAAGAAAAATGGTTGATGATTTAAATATGGATGTTGAAATGGTAGAAATGCCAATAATTAGGGAAAAAGATGGACTAGCTATGAGTTCAAGAAATATTTATTTGAATAATGAAGAAAGATTACAAGCATTGGCTTTAAATAAATCGCTAAAAAGGGCTAAAGAATTGTTTGAAAATGGTGAAAGAGATGTGAATAAAATAAAAAATGAAATGAAGAAAATATTTGATGAGAATCCATTAGTGAAAATAGATTATATAGAAATAGTTGATGAATATAGTTTGGAAAATGTTGAAAAAATAGAAGGGAAAGTTCTTGTTGCAGTAGCTGCTTTTGTGGGTAAAGCAAGATTAATTGATAATATTATTTTAGGATAGGGGAGATAAAAATGTCTAAGATATCTATGAAAGGGCTTTTGAATTTAGTAACGATTATACTTTTGATTATATCGGTATTTTCTATAATTTATTTTTTCAAATTTGATTTAATCAAAAATATTTCTGATCCTGTTTCAGAAAGTATAATGGATAACTTAAATGAAAGAGGTAATTATATTTCACTATATTTTAAAAGTGAAATTGAAAAATTGAAATTAATGCCAAAAGATTTTTCGTATGATTCAACAGAAACAGGAAAAGTTTTGAAATATTTAAAAAATCAATTAAAAAAATTTCCTGAATTCGAAGAATTTTTTGTAGCAAATTCTGATGGAGAAAGTATTTCAAGTTCTAATATTTTCACTAATATTTCAAGATATAGATATTTTCAAGAGATATTTACAAATAACAAACAATGGGCAATTAGCGATATATTTACGTCGAAAATTTCGGGAGATGTTGCTATTATAATTGCATTAGAACATTATGATAATGGTAAAAAGTATATTTTTGGTGGGGCTTTGAATTTAAAAAATGTTTTTTTAGATTCAAATAAATTTAAATTTAAAAAACAAGGGGAACTATTTTTTATAGATAATTTGGGAACTTATTTTAGTGTAAATAATGATGGTAGTATAAACTCTGGGACATTTGCCAAAAATTTTAGAGAAAATATAATAAGAGATTTGAAAAATTCTCATGGTTTTTTAGAAGTTAAAAAAAACAAAAAGGATTATTTATTATTTGTTAGTCCAATTAATTCTGTAGGATGGAGAATAGGATTTTATATAGAAAAAAACTTAATTTCTCCTGATTTTAATAAGTATTATTTGATAGGATTAATGTTTTTAATAGTTTTGATTTTATTAGAAGTGCTTTTTAATAATATTATTTTAAAAAAGAGATTTTATAACTCTATAGAAGTTTTAAAAAAGGAGTTAAAAAAAGTAAATGAATTGAATTTCGATAATATAGAAATAAATGTGAAAGAACCCATGTTTGTTGATTTTTCTGATAATTTACAATTGACTACCGTGAATTTAAAAGAAAATTTTAATAACTTTTCCAGGAAAATAAATAAATTAGAAAATAATATTAATGAAACTGGTGAATTGATTAAAGAAGAAATATCTCGAATAAATGAGGAAAATGAAACTGTTGAAAAACTTTCAAAAACATTTGAAGCAATTTCTCAGGCGGTAAATGATTCTCAAAATGTTTCAGAAAATTTCAAGAATAAACTTTCATTATATGATGAAGAACTTGAAAAATTGCGCCATAATTTGCTGAAATCTAAGTCTAAAATATCTTTGTTTAATGATTTGATAAATAGAATAACTGATATTTCAGAGAAAGTAAGCGATTTGTCATTTAGAGCAGAAATATTATCTTTAAATGCAGCACTTGAAGCATCGAAAGAGAAAGGTGCTTTATCATTTGCTGTAATTGCGGCTGATATGAGGGATATGTCTTATGTTTTAAAAGATTATAATGTAAAAACATATTCGCATGTATCTCATATAATTGAGAATTTAAATGAGTATAAGAATGTTTTAGATGAATTATTTAAAAATATAGATTCAAACATTTCTGAAATAAGAAAAGTAACAACTAATTATACAGACATTGAGAATTTTATTAAAGAATATTCAATATCAGCAGCTCAGGTAAAAAATGCTCTTAATTTATTGAAGCTAATTATAAATAAGAACAAAAATATTATGGAGAATATAGTTGAAAGTTTTAAAGAAATTGAGAAAAATTATGAAGAGTTGAAAAAAATGTTTAGTTCTAAAAAAACCCCAAAGAATCTTGAAGAAATATTTAGAAAACTAGAAGAAATAGAAAAAAAAGAAGAAACAGGAAGTGACTTTAATGCAGAAGAATCCCTTTGAAAATTTAAAAAAACTTTTAATTCTTAAAGATAAAATAGATTATTATGCAATTTTCAAAATAGGAAATTTGTTATATGCTTTAAAAACAAATATTATAAAAGAGATTATGAGTTCTTCAGAAAAAAAAGAATTACCAAATACTCCAGAATATATTGTTGGAGTGATAAACAAAGATAATCAACCTATAACATTAATAGATTTAAAAAGGCTTGTAAATGATGAATTTCAGGAGTATAATGAAAAAATGTATGTGATAAATTTTATTTTTGATAAAAAAAATTATGGATTTTTTACGAAAGAAATAGTAGATATTATTCCAGTTGATATAGGAATATTGAAAGATGTTGGAGAAGAAATGCAGGAATTTTATTTTGTTGATAAGATCTTTTCTTTTAATGGAGAAATAGTTTTAATAATAAATATTGAAAAAATATTAAAAAATAAAACTCCGGTGTAAGCCGGAGTTTTTTATCTAAGAAGTTGTGTAACCTGTTGTGGTAATTGATTCGCTTGAGATAACATAGCAGTACCACTTTGAAGTAAAATTTGTTGTTTTGTATATTCCGCCATTTCTTTTGCCATATCTGCATCTCTAATACGGCTTTCAGCAGCAGTTAAGTTTTCTTGAGCAACGCCTAAGTTTTTAATTGTATGTTCTAACCTATTTTGAGAAGCACCAAGTTTTGCCCTAAATGCTGAAACTTTGTATATAGCAGCATCCAAAGCGCTTATAGCAAATTCCGAATCACTTTGAGAATTAATTTTAACACCTGTAGTAATTCCCAAATCTTCAGCTTTCATACTTTCAAATCCTAATGTGATTACTTGACCTTCATTAGCTCCAATGTGAAATTTTATGGGATCAACATCACCCGTTACTATACCGTAAACTGCTACAGATCCTCCATCTATTTTTGTACCACTGGCTAAAGTTCCGCCATAATCTTTTATTCTTGCAATCTGATTAGAATCCCATGTAATGGCTACTGTACCTGTTCCTCCGCTTAAAGTCACTGCAACTCTAGAACCAGATAGAGTTACGCTTGTAATAGTGACTTGAGAAACTCCATTTGAATCAATTCTTGAAATTTTAACATCTAATTGTGAAGTAGCCCCGCCCTGGAATTGTCCAACTTCAATAATGAAATTACCGCTTGCAGTAATATTTGACGAATATGATCCAACTGCAAAGTGCGCAGAACCTGGAGCAACAATTTTAGCTTCAGCAGTTCTTGTTCCTTTGATTGAGCCATCTAATAAATTTTTTGTATTAAATTGAGTGGTTTTAGCAATTCTGTTAATTTCATCGCGCAATTCTTGAAATTCATTTTGAAGTTGATCTCTATCTGCATCTGTATTGGTTTCTGTTGATGATTGAACTGCAAGTTCCCTCATACGTTTTAAAATAGAATGAACTTCATCTAATGCACCTTCTGCAGTTTGAATCATTGATACAGCGTCCTGAGCGTTTTTTATGGCTTTATCAAGACCTTTTATCTGGTTTCTCATTTTTTCTGAAATAGCCAATCCTGCAGCATCATCGGCAGCTCTGTTAATTCTTAAACCAGAAGAAAGTTTTTCTAAGGTTTTTCCCATACTACCTTTTACATTAGACAGCGTTCTCCATGCATTTAACGCTTCCATGTTGTGGTAAATCCTCATAATCACACCTCCATGTTTATGTTATTTGGTTTTGAAATTTATGGTATAATAAATGGTTTCAAATTCATCAGCCCAGGTGTTTCCAAATTCATCAACTATTTGTGAAGGGTCTATTTTAATTTCCCAGGTTTGTGTTGAATCCAAAGTTATACCTTCGAGTATTCCGGAGTATCTAACAAATTTACTTTTTTGATTTACAGATAAAGGTATATTAATGGTTTTAGTAACATTGCTTTCTATATTAGTTATACTTATGTTTAAATCATTCTTTTGTACTATTTCTGATTTATCATCGAATTCAATCATAATTCTCGGATTATTAAGAGGATTACTAATTTCTAGATCGTAAAAGTCATAGGCATTTTCTTTTGAATATACATCTGTTCCTTCTATCGATACCCTATATAATTCAGGTGGATTATTTTCTTTAACTAACACTTCAAAATTTTTTGTAACTAAGTAATTACTATCAACATCTTTAGCAGAAACTTTAACATAATTATGTCCTTCTGGAAATTTGTAGGATGTGTATTTGAAATTTCTAGTTTGAACAGGATTTGATCTAAACAATTCATTATTATTAACATAAATAGAATATACATAAGTTGCAGGATATGAATATTCCGATTTTATATCAAAATTCACATCAAAATCATTTAACATAGTGGACTCTGGATCAACGATAACTTTTTCAGGTAAATAATATAAATTTGTACTTTCATCAGAATTCTTTTGTATTAATGAAAAATCTAAATTAAAATTATTAACAACCTTGGAAACTTTAAATGTTCTGTAATAATTCTTTACATAATTAGTATCTTCTTTGGTTATCGTTAAATTCAATTCATAATTTCCTTCATCTAAGTACATTTTTTCTGTTTCTAAAACAGTACTATTTGTAGTTATATCTAATTTTTTATAATCATTACCATCTTTTTTTAATATAAAACTGTAATTTAGATCATTGGAAAAATCATATTTTTTATTTACCTGGATTTTAAAATAAATAGGATCCCTATTTGTTATTAATGAAGAATCATCTATTTTTATATTATTATTTAAATAATCTTTTTTATAAATATTCAAATCGGCAGTAAATTCTTCAAATTGCTCAACATTTAAGAATAAATAACTTTCAGTTGAATCATTTGTAATTAAATTTTTTACAGATAATTTTAGTGTTACATCTCCATTATTTAAATACATAGGTCCATATTTAAATTCTGTTTTTTCAAGAGATGATTCAATAATATTTCCATTATCATCAGAGATGTTGAATAGATAAGAAGCAGGTAAATCATAGTTTTCGTTTACATTCATTACAACATATATAGGATCTATAGTTGTTAAAGTAGAGTTGTTTGTTAAAATAATACCATTATATGAGTTTTTATAAATTTTTGCATTTAAATTAAAAGATGTATCAATATCTTTAGGAGATAAGGTTACAGTGGTTCTACCAAAACCGTTATTAGCAGTATCTAATACTTCAACAGAAATGGTATGATTTTTCTTTTGGAAAAAAACAGGGGTTGATTCGAAAGTTTTATTTTTTAAGTTGCCTTCTTCGATTAATTTGTTATCAAAAAAAATTTTATAAGAAAAATCGCTATTATACACAATTTCAGAATCAATAGAAACCAATATGGAATAATTTCTGTAAGGTTCATAAATATTATTTTCAAGAACATTACCTGTTTTGGTGTTTTTGAATTTTAGAGTAGGTTCTAATTCCTTTTTATAATCATAAACATTTATATATAATTTATTTTTGCTTATATAATCTTCACCACCAATGGAAAAAATTCCAACTATCTCATATTTTCCAGATTCTTTTAATTCGAAAGTACCTTTAAATGTATTTTCATTTAAAGACGTTAAATCAATAGTTTTAATGTCTTTAGTATCTTTTGTATTTACTATATTTAAATAAGCTTGACCAATATTAGCAAGAGGGGAATCAAGTCTTAAAATAATTTCTCCAGTTGCTTCGTTAATATCTTTATTCATTATTGCTTTTGTTTGCGAAGAAAATGAAATTTCAACGTTTATTTTAAATTTTGATTCAACAGGTTTTAAACAAGAAGATAGTATAAATAACAAAATGAATGTTATTAAATAATATAGTTTTCTCATAATATCCCTCCATGGAATAATCTTTCAATTTATCATTCTTTGAAAAAAAAGAATTTCCTAAAAAAATATATGAATTATTGTCATAATTAATATCAACAAAATTTGTGTTTAAGTAATATTAAAAAATGAGGCTTTAAAAATTAGTTATTATAGTGTATAATATTAATATAGTATCTGGAGGTGAAAAAATGAGTTTAAAAGCTAAAATCATATTAGGATTTTCTGTAGTATTGTTGATAGCTGTCATGATAGGAGTTTTAGGGCTATTATCAACAAATGAATTAAAAAATAGTGTTTCAAATATTGCAAATGAAACCCTACCAAAAGTTCAAAAAATATTATCAATTCATCAATTACAAACGCTTATTGAAAAAACTGAAATGGCATTACTCGATTTAACAGATCAACAACTTAGAGATAATGAATATCAGGGTATGCAAGAAACATGGGATTCAATTAATAAATTGATTAAAGAATATGAAACATTTAATTTGAATGAGGAAGAGATGAAATATTGGAAAGAATATAAAAATAGATTAAACGCATGGAAAAGTGCTCATGAAAGTTTTATAGAACTATCAAAGAAATTGGATGAAACAAAAATACTTGATCCTAAATCATTAAAACTTGCTGTAAAAACCTATGAAAGTGAATTATACAGATTGGCATGGATTATTGAAAAAGCAATAGTAGAAAAAGAGCCATTTAATGAAGAACTAAATCCAAGAAAAAGTGCTTTTGGAAAATGGTTAGATAGTTATCAAACAGAAAATGACTATTTAGCTGATATGTTTGAAGAAATGAAAAAATATAACGAAGGATTTTTAAAAACAGCTAAAACAATAAATACGGTAATAAAGAAAAAGAATGAAAAGCAAATAGAGTTAATGCAAAGGGTTTATAATAATTCACTTATACCGTATCTGGAAAATATTTTTGACACATTTGAAACTATTAATCAAATAGCAGATGAAGCCTTGCAATTAAAAGAACAAATGGCAGACCAGAGTTTAAATATTAACTTACCTCTTTTTGAAAGTGCATCTGAAGTATTGAAAAAAATAGTTGATTATAATAAAATTCAAGCAGCAAAGAAAGCAGAAGAAACAACATCGAATGCACAAAAGGCAATAACTATAGTTATTTCATCGATAATAATTGGTGTAATTTTAGCGATTATTTTTGCATATATTATTATAAAAAATATTATAAAATCAATTAATTTGTTAAGAGGAAAAATTCAGAAATTTGGTAAAGGTGATTTAACAATTGATTTTAAACTTAAAGGTAAAGATGAAATAGCTCAAATGGCTAAAACATTAGATGTAATGGCAAGAGATTTGCGTGATTCGATGAAATCAATATATGAAGCATCAAATAAATTATCATTATCCTCGGATTCGCTTGCATCAATTTCAGAAGAACAAAATGCAATTTCAGAAGATTTAACATCCCAATCTAAAATTATAGAATCAAATACTGAAGATGCGTCAGCATCCGTAGAAGAGGTTTCTTCAGGTGTAGAAGAAATTGCGAGTTCGGCACAATTGATTTCGACAAATGCGGAGGAATTATCTTACAAAGCTAATGAAACATCAGAAGCAGCTTTAAAGGGAGAAAAATCAGTTAATAAAATAGCAGAAATAGTTGAAACAGCAGTTGAAGAATCAAAAGATACACAAGAGAAAGTTAATGATTTATCAGAAAAAGTTCAAAATATTGGTGATATTGTAGAGACTATAAACAAAATTACAGAGCAAACAAATTTATTAGCGTTAAATGCAGCAATCGAGGCAGCAAGGGCTGGTGAAGCTGGGAAAGGATTTGCAGTTGTTGCAGATGAAATAAGAAAACTTGCAGAGCAAAGCAAATCATCCACTGAAGAGATAGCAAAAATCTTAATTTCCGTAAAAGATGGGGCATTGAGTGCAAATAAAGCTACAAATAAAGTAGTTAAAATTATAAAAGATATAGATAATGAATCTGACAATATAGTTTCTCAATTTAATTTAATTCGTGAGAAAGTAGAAGAGATGAATATGAAAGTACATGAATTGTCTTCGGCAGCAGAGGAACAAAGTGCATCTACAGAAGAAATGGCCGCTGCAATGGATAGAATTTCAAAAACTATAGAAGAAATATCTGATCAGGTAAAACATATGGTAAGAGCTATAGAGCAGCAAAATCAGAGTTCTCGGGAAGTTAATAATTCAGCAGAAGAGGGGAATAAATTATCTCAATCATTAATGCAATTAATAAAAAAATTCAAGATATAACATATAATAAAGGTACATTTACAAGCACTTTTATTATAGTGAGTAGATAAAAAGCAAAATTGCGAAGACATAAAATAAATAATAATATCAATATAATAAAAGGGGCTAATGCCCCTTTTATTATATTGAGTGTTTTCCAGGTGTTTTAGCAAATAAACGAGTTTTTTCTACATGATCTAATGCAAGAACCCATCGTGTGAATCTTTCTATTCCTATACCGCATCCGGCAGAATGCCTTAATATTCCGGCTTTAGCAACAGCTAAATAATCTTCAAATTGTTCGGGTGGAGTATTTTTCAATTTCATTCTTTTTAATATTTGTTCATATTCATGTTCTCTTTCTCCCCCGGAGATAGCTTCTTCAAAACCTTCAGGGTATATGAGATCAAAGTCTAATAAAACATCTGGTCTTTTTGGATCTTGTTTGTCATAAAATTCTCTATCCATTAATGGAATATCAATCATCCAAAACGGTTCATCAGCATTTAAAGAAGCAATTTTTTCATAATCTCTTTCTCCATATTTCTCTTTTAATTCTTTAACAGTATAACGTTTAAACGGTTTGGAAGGTGTTTTTAATGACGGATGATATTTTCTAATAATATCAGGATATTTTTTCTTTATAGTTTTGATTGTGTGTATAATAGCATCTTCCATTATGTCAAAAACATCTTCTCTGCTTGCTTCTAACATTTCCATATCTATTTGAACAAAGTCAAACAAATGTCTTCCAGAGTCCATTTTATCTTCTGTTTCAAGACGAACATTTGGGGATACAATATATATTTTCTTATGAACTAAAACTGCTACCTGTTTGTGTAGTATCATAGATTTTGTAACTGAATATTTTTGACCATAGTATTCAAATTCTGCTTCAAAGTGAGGATGGTTTAATGGATCCGTTATTGGAGAAACTGTAACTGGTAATAATTCCACAAACTCTTTTTCATCCAGGACATGTCTAATGCTTTTTAAAATTTCACTCTGTACTAAAGTTGCATCTTTAAAAACAGGATTTTCTAAATATTCCTTAACTAATTCCACAGTATCAACCTTTCTTACCATGCTTTCTACACTTTTTTTTGTCATAATACCCTCTCCCTTCAAATGTAATTTATAAAATTATATAGAATCTCTCCC
Source organism: Marinitoga hydrogenitolerans DSM 16785 (assembly GCF_900129175.1). NCBI lineage: Bacteria > Thermotogati > Thermotogota > Thermotogae > Petrotogales > Petrotogaceae > Marinitoga > Marinitoga hydrogenitolerans. The sequence goes on along the minus strand of NZ_FQUI01000018.1, from coordinate 19,869 downwards.
TCTCCAAATTTTTTTAATAAAAAAACCGGCGCTGGTATGAAAACATCCAGCGCCGGTGGATTATAAACGACGAGTTACCTCGCGTTGCACCAACGCTGGTTGATATTATTATTATTTAAATTATTTAATTTTATTGATATTGTTATAATCATAAGTAACACCACCTGTTGAATTTTTTTCTATTATACTATAAAAAAATTTTAATGTCAAGTATTTAAAATAAAAACTCAACTTCTTTCAAAAAACTCATCTAATTTTTTTAACTGTAATTCCATTGAAATAGGTCTTCCATGTGGGCAAGTTAAAATATTATATTCAATAATTTTAGAAATTAATATATCTAATCCAACAGGATCATCACCAGTTTTTACAGCAGCTCTACATGCCATAGTTGCAATAGCATGATCAAAAATCTTTTCTGGCGATTCTATCCCTTCCAACCTAAGTTCATCCAAAATTTCAATAATGGTGGTTTGTGGATCATTTATTTTTATATTAGATGGAAATCCTATAATGTAAAACTCATTATTTTCTTCCGTAATTTCAAAACCTAATTTTCTAATTTTTTCAATATTGTTTTCTAGTATTTCTTTTCTCGTTTCGTCTAGATTTAATTTTATAGGTAACATTATCATTTGTGTAGTAATATTTCCTTTTTCAAAAAATATTTTCTTTAAATCTTCATAAATTACTCTTTCATGAGCAGCATGAAAATCAATAAAATGTATAGAGTCTTTTAATTCAAGAATTATATACCTATCAGCAACTAAACCAACTATTTTATAATAGCTAAAATCAATAGATTTTTTTTCTATAGTATTTTCAGGGTTTACATGTTGTGATTTTAAATAATTTATATTTTGGTTTATATCTTGTATGATTTTCTTTTCTTCCTGTTTTTGATGAAGTTTTTTTTGCATAATAGGTAAAGGCTTTTTTTCTATTCTTTCACTTTTTCTTTCTTTATTAATTAAAAAAGTTTCATATTTTTCCTCAAGTTCAGAGACAGTTGGAATGCTATTTTCATAAGTTTTTTGTATAACTTTTTTAGTAGTATAAGTGTCATCACTAGCATCTTCCACATTAATAGACATTCTGAAAGTAGTTTTGTTAATAAGGGTTTCCCTTATTAATCTTTTAAATTTATTATATATGATTCTCGATTCTGATATTTTTACCTCTAATTTTTGTGGATGGACATTAATATCAACTTCTTTTGGATCTATTTCAAAAAAAACAATACCATATGGATGCCTTCTTGATTCTAACATTTCGCCATAACCAGATTCAAAAACTGCAAATAAATCACCAGATCTGATATATCTGTTATTTATAAAAAATATTTGAGCTGTTCTGTTGTTTCTGGTTACTCTGGGGTGAGAAATAAAGCCTTTTATTTTAAACCAGGATTCTTCTATATTGAGTTCAAAAAAATCATCTTTTTTTGTTTCTGGAAAAATAGTATTTATTTTTTCTATTAAAGGTATATTTTTAGAGATGGAATATATAAGTTTACCATCTTTAATATAATCTATACCAACATTAGTTGCTAAAATAAATTTTTCTATAATTTCAGTTATCATGCGGCCTTCGATGGCTGCGGATTTTAAAAATTTTCTTCTTGCGGGAATGTTAAAGAATAAATCTTTTACTTCTATAGTAGTTCCATTTTGTGCAGCTGTTTTTTTTGTGCTGATAGGTTTAGAACCAACAAATTCGATGCTTGTTGCAACATCATCATCTTTTCTTTTAGAGGTTATTTTCATTCTTGAAACTCTTGAAATAGCTGCTAGAGCTTCGCCTCTAAATCCGTATGTATGAATATTGTATAAATCATTAACGTCTTTTATTTTACTTGTGGTATGTGGTTGAACAGCCAGTAATATTTCCTCTTCAGACATTCCTACACCATTATCTGTAATTCTAATATATGTTTTTCCACCATCTTTTATTTCAACAGTAATTTTGTCAGCATGGGCATCAATGGCGTTTTCAAATAGTTCTTTTACAACAGCAAAAGTTCCGGTAACTACTTCACCAGCGGCGATTTTCATTATTACCGATTCGGGTAATTTAACAATAGCCATTAAATCACCTACCACTTTTTTGTTTGAAAATTTCAAATAATAATATTCCCGCACTTACGGCAACATTTAAAGATTCGACATTATTTGCCATTGGAATAGAAATTAAAGCATCACATTTTGATTTAACTTTTTCTCTAATACCGCTTCCTTCATTTCCCATAACAATAGCAACGTTTCCAGTTAAATTTGTTTCATAGTATATATTATGACTCATGTCAGCACCATATACCCAAAACCCGTGTTTTTTAATAGTCTCAATAAATCTTGAAATATTAGTTACTTTTAAAATAGGAATTCTAAAAGCCAACCCTACTGAAACTTTAATAACAGTTGAGGTTACTTCGACGGAGTTATCCTTAGGAATAACTATTAAATTAGCATCAGCAGCGAGAGAAGATCTAATAATGGCTCCGAAATTATGAGGATCCTGAATTTGATCCAGGATTACAATTGTAGCGTTTTCTCTTAAATTATTCAGAATAGTTTCATCAACATATTTAAATTCTTTTCCAATATCTATTACAACACCTTGATGTTTTGAAACATTAACCATTTTTTGTAGAACATTATCAGGTGCAAAAGAGAAAGAATATTTATGTTTTTTGGTCAATTCAATTAATTCTTTAAATGTTTTATCTGTTTTTTTACTATCGGTAAAATAAATGTTTTTTACAGGATAATGTGCATTTATAATTTCTTTTAATACATTTCTGCCATATACATACATTATTTTCTCTCCCCTAATACGTTTTTAGAACTTTCTAAAATTTCATTTAATCTTGAATAATCTTTTTTTAAAAATAGATATCCAATAACAGTTTCAAATGCAGTTGCTTTTCTATATTCTAAATCATTTCCACGCTTTTTAGCGCCTTTTGAATTAAGTCCTCTTTTATATATATTTTTCTCTTCTTCATTGAAAGAATTTAAAATATTATCAACTATTTTAGCTTGTGCCTTTGCACTAACATAATTTTTACTTTCATTATGTAACTTACCTGCTTTTTTTCTACCAGTATCTATAATATAATTTATAAAATATAAATTAATTACAGCATCTCCAATATATGCAAAGGTGTCTACAGGCACCTCTCTTAAATCTTTAATCTTACTTTCGAATAACTTACCTAAATTATTAAATTCACTCATTTTGTACTCCCTTCAATTATTTTTCAATTTCTGCAATTCCACCATGATTTCTAATTTTTATTATAATATCATTTAATGATTTCTCTATTTTTCCTACACTTTCATTTTTATCAAAATAGCTAAATACAATTTTTAAAGGTTTAATTATTAATAATCCATCTACAACTTTATTAATTTTTTCTATGGTTTTACCATTTAATGGTTTTTTTATATAAATTGTTAGAGTACTATTAAAATTTTTTACATCTAAAATATTTTCTTCTTCTCTTTTATACAATTTCCTAATTTTAGAAATTTTATTTTGAGATATTTGAATTTTCTCGAATGCTTTCTTTAATTTTTCTTTATCTACTGGTTTAATTATAAAATAGTCAGCTCCATAATTTAATGCTCTAAATATTTCTGGTTTTTTATTAGAAACGCTTATAACAATTATTTTTAAATTAGGGAATTGTTCTTTTAAAAGTTTTATAGCGTTTATTCCATCGGTATTTTTTAAGTATAAATCTAGGGTTATAACTTCTGGGTTTAGTTTTTGACATTTGTTGATAATACCGAATATATCATCAAATTCTCCAACAATTTCATGTCCTAATTCTTTCAAATATTTTTTTAAAATATTTCTAATATTTATATTATCTTCAATAATCAATATTTTTGACATAGATACCTCCTGGGAATTGTGATGTTAAAAGTTGTACCTTTATTTGGTTCAGAATAAACGGAAATTTTACCATTTAAAATTTCAACTTCATTCTTTACGGAATATAATCCAATTCCTTTTCCAGCGTATATATTTGATTCATATTTTGATGTATAGCCATATTCGAATATTTTATCTATATTTTCTATGCCTTTTCCATCATCTGATATTATAATATGAATAATATTTTCTTTTTCATATATTTTACATTTAATATTACCACCTGGTGTTTTATTTAAAATAAGTCTTTCTTCTGGTCTTTCTATGCCATGTATGACAATATTTCTAAATATATGGATTAATGACTTTATAAAGTCATAATAATCATCAATATCTATAAACAAGTTAGAGTCAATTTCAAACGAATCAATCTTTTTCCCAAATTTCTCTGCTAATTCAAAGGTATATTTTTTATATGTTTCAAATATATCTTTTATATCTTTGAAATAAAGTTTTTTTATTTCAGCCAATATTAATTGAGAATATTTTTCTGGTAAAATATTTTCAATATATTTTTCTAAAATTATTATTTTATTTTTATCTATCCAGATCATTTCGTTTTTTAGAAAATCTTTTCCTAAAACACTATTGATAAAATTCAATTCTTCATTTAGAAAAGTATTTAGCTTTCTGTCTTTTATAAAAGTTACTACTTTATTTTTATCTTTTATATTTGATTTTTTTAATAAATCTAATTCATTTTCAAGTTTATCTAAATTTTTTCCGGTTTTTATAAAGTGCCACTGTAAAAATAAACCTTTATAAGTATGTATATTTTTATAAAAATTCATAATAAAATCTTGAATTGAATATACAGATATATCATTATATATCTGTTTTGTAACATATCTAATATAATCCTCTATATTCTTTTTTAAAATATCTCTATTCATTACAACATTCAATAGCATTTTTGTATTATTTTTTTCATTTTCTATTTTTTCTTCTAATTCTTTTTTTTCCGTAATGTCTTGTATTATGCACATAACCCTTTTTACAGAGTCTAAATAAATAATCTTATATTTTACTTTTAATATTTTATTATTTATTTTAACTTCATCTGGTAATAATTCCAAATATACATAATCTTTTTCATCATTTTCAAAAATATGAGATAATATTTTTTTTTCGATTTCATAATCTGAATTATATAATAATTCTAAAATATTTTTTTTTGAAATATCATCTGTTTCAAAAATATTTAAACATTCCTTGCTATATTCATTGTGAATCAAGAAATCTTTTCCAAACATTAAAAAGCCTTCATCAGAGTTGTCCAATAATAACCTTAATCTTTTTTTTGTTTCAATTAACATCATTTGATTAATATCGCTTATCTTAGAAATCTTTTTTGTTTGACTCAACAAGTGCTCATAATCTTTGATCAAACATTCATATTTATCAATTAAATTTTCCACAGAAAAACTATTATTTTTTAAAAAAATTTTATGATTTTCCAATTTCTTATATTCATTTGAAAAAATACTGTCCATTAAAACACCTCTTTGGGAGAATAATCTCACTATTTTTTTATTAGTGTAAATGGTATGGTTAAATCTTCCATAAAATTTTCCGCTATTTCATAAGAAAATTCATTATCTTCATCATAATACCAATTAATTTTCACATTTTTATTCTTGTTATAAGCTTCTTCTAAAATGTCTAATATAAACATAATTGATTTTGTGCTACTGGTATTTAAATAACTAATATCAAAATTAAAAATAACTTCTGTTTCAATATCTAAATTATTTATATAATTTTCTAACCATTCAAATATAGGATTATAAAAATCAAAGGAATTTTCTGGATATGATTCACCTTTAATAGATAAGATGTTTTTTTCAGGATCAAATATTATTTCTGGTGTAGATTTAGTTGGTTTAATAATTAATTTTTCCATTTTAATACCTCCTATTTAGACCGTTATTACTAGAATAAAATAATAATAATTATTATCGAGTTTAATAAAATCATATTCAAATTTATTTGAAGCCCTTTTAGCCATTTCAAGAAATCCCAAGCCAGCACCGCCGGTTTTGCTTTTGAAATTTTCTCTTAATCGTTTTTTATATAATAATTTAATTTCATCTTTACTTAAGGAATTTATCTCATCTATACGTTCTTTAAGATTTTCTATATCCTCTTTTTTTACTATATTTCCAGAACTGATAAAATAGTTTTGTTCGTTTTTTCCAATTAATATTATTGATTCTAAAAATACATGATTGATTTCTTTTTTAGATAAAATTCGTTCATAGTTTTTAATGTTTTGACTTTGTTCAATAAATACAGAAAAAATATTGTTAGAAGATGTGTTATGATTTTTATCATTTTTTATATATTCTCTCAATGCTCTTCCTATTTCTTCTATTATACCTTGAGAAAATGGCCCTATAAAACTCATAATAATATTATTTTTTCGAATTTGATCTTTAATTTCAAGAATGTTTTTCGGATTCAAAAAACTCCCCCCTTTGATAGAAAAATATTTTATTTCTTCCAGAATTTTTTGAATTATATAATGCAGTATCAGCTATATTTATTATTTCGTCGATGTTTTCTCCGTTATAAACAGTTAATCCAATACTTGCGGTTATGTTTTTTAAATTTTTATCTAATAAAATAATTTTTTTAAGTTTATGAGCCACTTTTATAGCAGATTTTAAGTTGGTATTAGGCAAGATTATTAAAAATTCGTCTCCTCCCCATCTGAAAACAAAGTCGATTTTTCTTAGGTTTCTTCTTAATATCTTTGAAAGTTCTATTAAAATTCTATCACCAATATTATGTCCAAATGCATCATTAATTTTCTTAAATTTATCTAAGTCCATCATAATTAAGGAAAACTTTCTTCCTTCTCTTTTATATAAATTGATTTGATAGTTAATGATTTCATCGAATTTTAGTCTATTATACAATCCAGTTAATGTGTCTTTTTCAGATAAATTTTTTAAATAAATATTTTTTCTTTCTAATTTCTCCTTTAGTTCAAAAAGATAATTATCCTGAATATCTGAGATATGAATTAATTTGTAATATTCATCAAGTAATTTTTTATATTCATCTAATAAAGATCTATATGATTCTTTTAAAGAATCATAAGAAGGATTTTCCTTTAAAGTATTCTCAGCCTTTTTTATAATTTCAAATTCTTTTTTTAAATAAATAATATCACCACCTATAATTTGAAACCTATAACAGTAATGTCGTCTCTTTGTTCTTCATTTTTCATATAATTTTTCAGAAATTTCTCAATTTCTTCTTTCTGTTTATCCATCGGTTCTTTATAAATGCTATTTAATAAATTAACAAAATTTTTCCTGCCCAATCTTTTTCCCTCAGGATTATTTTGATCTTCATATCCATCAGAAGTTATATAAAAATTCATGTTACTTTCAATTTCAATAATATGTTCACTAAAGATATAATCAGTTTTAGACCTTTTATATCCAATACCCTTATTATCTCCTTTTACTCTTATGGTTTTATTATCTTTTGTATAATACAAAGATATACCAGCACCACTATATGTTAATTTGTTATTCGAAATATAACAAAGACCTATTTCCATTCCATCATCATATCTATAATCATTATTATAAGAGTTAATAGCATTTTTAAATAAAATATTTAATTTTTGAAGTATATCTGAAGGACTAACTAAATTTGTATCGTCTATAATTCTGTTTAATATAGAATTTGCAGTCATTGTCATCAAAGCTCCAGGCACCCCATGACCAGTACAATCAACTACTGCAATATAGAATGAACCATCATTTCTTTCTTTATACCAATAAAAATCGCCACCTACAATATTTGAAGGTTTCCATAGTATAAAAAAATCTTTGAATTTGTTTTTTAAAATTTTTTCAGATGGTAATATAGAATTTTGTATATTTTTAGCATATAAAATGCTGTCCATAATTTTTTTGTTTTTTTGTTCTAACTCTTTTGTTCTTTCTTCAACCAACTTTTTTAACCTGAAATTAGATATTAATATACTTTGTAATATAACAAAAGATAAAAGTAAAGAAATAGATATAATAGAATAAGAAATTACGCCTTTGTATATGGGTGACATAACTTCAGCTTTCTCTACCATAGTAACAATATACCATCCAGATGAGTTTAATTTAGTATAAGCTATGTAATAGCTCTTATTATTAATATTATCTTTTATAATTCCTTTTGATCCAACGAAATGAGTATATTCAAATTTTTTGTTTATATTTTCTATATTTTTGTGTAGAATTATAGTTCCTTTGTCATTAATAACAAAAGTTTGTCCTGTTTTGTAACTTAATTCGGAGTTTATTAAGTTTACAAAATCACTAAGAGAGCAATCTATAGATAAGACACCAACTACTTCATTTTTCTCGTTAATTAAAGCTTTTCCTGTAGAGATTAACCATATTTTTGTTTTATATTCTTCATAAGGTGTTCCGATATATACACTTTTAGGATTTTTAATACCTTCAATATACCATGGTCTAATTGTTGGATCATATTCTTCAGGTACTTCCCAATCGTTAATAACTAATTTTTTGTTTTTATAACCAGTATAAATGTAAGCGATATTTTTATTTGAATTCTTGTAATTTTTCAATATTTCTAAAACTTTTTCTTCACTTTTTTTAGAAAATCCAGCATTGATAAAATCTTTATCTTTTGCAAATGTTTCTGTAAAATGAATTAATTCTGTAAAATAATCATCAATGAATGTAGCAACAACAGAATTCTCACTTTTAATATAGTCTTGCGCTTTGCTTAAATTTATATTATAATAGTTAATAGAAAAAAACAATCCCATCCCTATTATCAATAACATAGATATAAATAATAATGGGAAAATGATTTTATGCCTATTCATCATAATATTAACCCCCATATCTCATATATTTATTTTAATATTATATATTTATTATATCAGAAAAAAGTATAAATACTTAAATATTTTTTTAATTACTATAAATTATAAATACCTAAAATCAGGAGGAAAATTATGAATAGAAAAAGAGATGTATATTATTGGCAGGAAAGAAGTATATTAAAATATTTAAAGAAAGAATGGATAGAACATGCTGTTTTCAAAATAAATTCAAATGGAATTGAAGGAATAGGAGCTGGAACTCCAAATGCAGATTTTGGCGAAACATACAAAACAACAATGGCTATAATTGAGAAGATGAGAAAATTAACCGAAGAATGGGAAGATTTGAACAATTATGCAGACTTTGAAAAAGTAATGAGTAATATAGTTAAATTTGATATGTCATCAAAAACAGCCGTTGAAATTGCTATTGCTGATTATATCCTAAATTCTAAAAATTTAGATTTGTCAAAAATACTTTTTTCAAAAAAAGATTTAAACGAAGAGATGAAAAAATTATATGTTTATAATGATATGGGATATGCTGTTTATGATGAATTAATAGATGCATTAATGGTTAAAATTGAATTCATTGAAAAATTGTCTTTAGAAGAATTAGAGATATTAAAAGCAAATATTGATAAATACAAAATATGGATAGATTTTAAAGGTATATTTAACCATTATGAAGTAAAAAAAATACTTGATGTATTTAAAGGGCTTGATATAATGGCAATAGAACAACCATTACCTATCGGGAGTGAATTTGCAGTAAAAGACCTTTTGACGAAATATCCTGTTTTTTGGGATGAATCCTTTAAAACACTTCAGGATATAATAAGATTAAAAGATATTTCTGCAGGATTGGTATTTGAAATCACAAAATTTGGGGGATTATTAAAAACTTCTGAGTATTTAAAAGTTGCTGAAAGTTTAGGTTTGGAAACAATGATTTCATCAAGAATAGAACATCCAATAACATTAGATTGGACGAAAAAGATAAAAGAATCATTTAATTATATAGATCTTAATTATGAACATTATATAGAAAAAACTTCTAAGTAAGGGATCCAAAGGATTCCTTATTTTTTTTAAGAATTTTGCTGTTAATATTAAATAATTATAAATAATATAATAAAATTATATATAATAACTTTTTTTCGCATTTCTTGCTTAAAAGTAAAGAGGTATAATATTATTGCAACAAAAAGATAACAAAATTCTTATAACAGGAGGGGAAATTATGAAAAAGATTTTTATTTTTTTTAGCATTACTGTATTATTATCTTTATTTTTAGTAGGATGTTTTCCAAAACCCGAAGAACCTACTAAACTAGAAGATGGATATTATCTTTATTTTTCTAATAGTGAAGAAGGATTTAAATTTGATTTAATTCCTGACTGGAAATTTTCACAGCAAAACGATGGAACATATAAATTAGAAATTGCTGGATCAGATTTAATAGATAATGTTCCAGCACCAACTAATAATGAAAAAGTATGGTGGTGGAAAGTTGTTCAAATAACGGGAGATAGTTCAATTGCATATGGTGGATTTGAAAAGTTTGATCCAAGTGTTCCAATAGATCCGGATGTTGTTAAAAATATGGACAAGGTAATATTCTATTTTGATCCATCAGCAGATACAACAACTGATCATAAAACAATAGCAGGAGTAATGGGAGATAATACAAAAGACGCTTCTCCAATATATTTTGTTGGAACTCCAACAGGGTGGAACTTTGTTGAAATGACAGAGGGGAGTTATACAACAGAAAAATCTACAAAAACAATTTTTGGACCCGAAAATCCACTTGAATTCAAAATTGGTGTAGGAGTTAATAATTGGGATAATGGACCATTTATATTTAGCGAAAATCATTATTATGGAACGGGTGGAAATACTTTAGCATTTACCTCAGGAAATTATGCAATGGGAGCGAGAATAAAATTTGATCCACATTTTTCAAAATTAATTGTTGAACCTTTAGACGAAATTAAATCAATCTCCGAAGTTGTTAATGATATAGATGTAAATGGAACACATGATGCTTCCTCTATTGGTATTGTGAACTATAAATATAGCACATATGTATTTATTCAAGATGAGACAAAAGGAATTGAAATATACAAGCCTGCTAATATTGCTAATTTGAATATAGGTGATTTAGTATATGTTGAAGGATCGGTAAGTCATTTCATAGATTCAACTAATAATGTATATAAATATAATTTAAACGATACAGCTTCTGTAACTGTTTTGAAATCAAATGTAGAAATAATCCCCGTAGACATAAGTGGGGTTGAAATAGCTGACAATTGGGATTATTATGGAAAATTAGTAAAATTTGAAGGTGTATGTAAAAATATAGATGATGGATATAATAATGCTACTTTTGAATCAAATGGTGCAACAATTGTTGTAAAAAATTATACGACAACAGAATTCAGTACTGATATAACTTATAATATTACTGGAGTTGTAATGTATAATTATGATCAATTAAAAGTTGTTCCGAGAGATGAAAATGATATAGCAGCACCTGGACAAATAATTATAGATGGCGATTTATCAGATTGGACAGATTATGCAACAAAGACAGTTCTTGATGATGCTGCAGATGATAGCAAATGGGGGTCAGACAATGACGTAAATTGGATAGGTGTTGCAAATGATGATAAATACTTATATATAGGAGCAAAATATAAAGCTTCAGGCAATGGTTTTATTATATATTTTTCTGTAGATGGTGCTACTGGTGGAGCAACAGACATGAATTTCGGAAGTTGGCCACGAGCAATTCAAACTCAAGATGGAACACCAATTCATGGTTTTGTAGCCGCTTGGGAACATGGAGATCCGCAACTGTGGATTGTCGAAGGGACAGAAACAAAAACAGATATATCTGGAAAAATAGATCAAAAAATTAATGCTGATCCGGTTATGGAAGTTAAAATTAAATTATCTGATTTTGGTTTGACTAAAGGAGACAAATTTAAATTTGTTGGAACAATAGTAGGAGGAGATGGTTCTTCGTCACCAGATACAATTCCAAATAATCCTTATCCTGAAAATTGGGATTGGAATGTACCTTTAACAATTATTAATATGGTAGAATATACAATACAATAGAATATTTCATGATTAATATCCCCACCTCAAATTTGGGGTGGGTTTTTTTAAAGTAAATGGAGGTGATGTTTTTGAAAAAAATATACTTTTTATTATTTCTATTATCTATACTTTTTATTTTTTCTAGTTGTTTAATGAAAGTTCTTGATTTATCTGTTCCTGAAGGTATATATGTAGGATACGACGGGAATAATTGGTTACAAACAGATGATAAAACATTGATAGAAAATAGTAAATTTACATACGATGAAAATTTGAAATTATATAAAGCAACTATCGATGCATCAAATATAATATTTAATGAAATTGATAATAATGGAAATAAGTTTAATATTGGATATTATAAGGTATATTATGTAAAAAGTGACGGTAATATTGTTTCAGATTCTATTCCAATATTAAAATCAGCAGTAACTCAAAATCAGATTACAGTATATCTAGATCTGGATAAATTAGAAGCGGGAAAAGCCGTAGGAGTAGGAGATGATACAAAATTAAATATGAACTGGTACGCAGCAGGTACTTTTAACAATTGGACTCCAAAACAAATGAATAAGATGGGTGATTACTTTGAAATAACTATTAATTCTTCATATAACAAAGGAGATAATATAGAATATAAAATTCCTGTTTCGACAACTTGGATGCCATGGCAAATGATATATAATGGTGAAGTATATTCTGATTCATCTCAAAATCAAAAATATACTTTTAAAAATAATGTGACAGGATTTAAGATTAAATTTTATTCTTTAATTAGTTATGTGGAGATTGAAGAAATTAAGGTTGGTGATTCTCAATGAGAAAAATAATAATTATACTATTTTTATTATTATTATTTATAATTGGATTATCGGATATTCAAATTAATGGTTATTTTGAAACTTCATGGACATACACCATGGAATCATCTCCCGCACAGTTTTATTATAATGGGTTAAAATTAGATTTGTATATTAAACCGGACGGTTCGGATTTTTCCGGTAGTTTAAATTTGAATAAAGGTGATGATGATAAATATTATATTACAGATGGTGAGTTTGATTTTAAATTCGGGAGTAACTTATTTAAAACGTTATGGAAGAAAAAAAGTGTTAATACAACTGATTGGATAAATGCGTTTAATAATGAAAAAATAGGGGCGGTCGATGGATTAGTATTAAAATATGACCTTCCAATAGGAAACACAGAAAATTTTTTATTTAAAAAAGATGGAGGATCTTCATCATTTTTGATTTCACATGTTAGAGGAATTCCTTTAGGAAACTTTTATTATAGCTTTATTTACTCGAAAGAATATTACACAAAATATAATTATATAAACTGGAGGTTTTATGATTACAATTTAAATTTAGGTAAAACACAATTTTTTGGTGAATTTGGTTATTCATATGATAAAGATGAGTTTTATTTAGAAGATAATTATCTTCTTTTTTTGGGTAATAGAGTAAATTTAGGTAGAATTAGTAATGCGATATTTTTAAAATATTTGGCTCCAGCTTTTAATAAAACATATCTGCCTGATAGTTTTTATAATAATATTAGAAATGAGTTAACCTTAAACAATGTAGGGATTAATGTTGATTTTGATTATTATTTTAAAAATAACAAGATTTCCGTTGAAAATTTTTCTCTAAGTCAATTAAAAGGTTATTTAAATTATAATAACTATAATTATCTTTACATAGGAATACCTGTTGTGAATGATAACTATAATTTAAACGATCTGGAATGGACAATAAACTTACCATTTGATTTACCACTATTTGGTAAGTTGAATTTATCGGTATATAAAAAAGGAATAGAAGATGATTGGACTAATATCAAGAAATATGGTGATTTCTCATTTTCTTCAAATTTAAAAGGGAATTTACTAGGTTATTATTATGATATATCCTATATTTTTGGAAATAAAGATGTTAATATAGAAAATTCAACAGTGTACGGTGGAGGTTTTTCCGAGGTGTTATATGGTTCATTATCAAAATCATTTGGGAATTTAAATCTATTTGGAAAAGGCATGTATATATATGGAGTAATAGAGAGATATAAAACTATGTATTTAGAAGCAAAATATACAGGCTTTTCTAATATGGAATTATTATTAGGGATTGGTGATGGAAATTTCGGTGCGTCAAAAGAGTTTAAAAAACAATTATCTTTAACAGTTAAAACAGGCTTTTAGGAGGTGTGTTTAATGAAAAAAGTATTATTAACAGCATTTTTAATTATATTATCAATAGTGTCTTTTTCTAAGGTATATGTGTATAAAGGTGTTGTAGTTTTTGAGTATAAGGATTTAACAGCTTCTTCTGTATATTTAGCTGGTAGTTTCAATAATTGGGATTCTACAGCATTGCAAATGAAAAAAATAAAAGGTGGACTATGGAGGATAACATTGAAACTTTCACCAGGTGACTATCAATATAAATTTGTAATAAATGGAACAGATTGGAAAGAAGATCCAGAAGCTCCAGACTATGCACCAGATGGGTTTGGTGGGAAAAATGGTGCATTTTCATTAGTTTTAGAAAATGGCGAGTTAAAAATAAAAAAAGCAACTAAACAAGAATTTGGTATTATAAGTGGATCATATGTGTTCGATTTAAAATCAAAGATAGATACCGACACATATTCATTGAAAACACCAACTTTAAGTCATGTTTTTAATTTAAAAATAAATCCTGAAAAATCAGGTATGAAATTTGAAGCTAATTTGGTCGCGGATAACAGTTCGTGGCAATTTAGATTAGAGTCATTAAAAGTAAGATGGGAGAATAATAGATTTGTTTTTGGATTATTCAATAATTCATCAGCTAATACTTTATGGAAATTTTATGAAACCAATATTGAATATAATAAATCAGGATTTTATGGTGGTATTAAATTAAGAGTAGCTGATGTTGTTGTTGATATTTATTCTGAAAATAATGAATTAAAGTATTTCACTACTGCAAAGGTAGGTTTTGAAAATACATATATTTATTTAGGATACTTACCTGCAACTGATGAAACTACAATGAATTTATATATAAGAGCGGAAACTTTGAATGTTGGTATTGAAGGTAAATATTCAGATTCTTTGGAATATTTAAAAGCAGATTTTATTAATGATAATTTATATATCGAAGGTATTTATACTCTTGTAAATAAGAATATAGAGTTTTATTCAAAGATAACATCACTTTTAGAAATAAGCGGAAATTATAATATATCTGAAAATACATATTTTTTAATAGGTGACTTAAATTTACCAATTTTAGAAGATATAAATATTTTAACAGATGTGTATTATGATAATTCAAATAATTTAGGTTATAAAATTGGAGTCGAATTTATTAATAGTAATATTCTTGCAGAACTTAAAATAGGGCATGATTTTGATATGGATTTTGAAAATTATTATTTATTCATATCTGCAAAAGCAGAATTTTAATTAATATAATAATCATAGCATATAATTGATTTAAAAAATTTTTTTGAACACAAACGGAGGAAAATTATGAATAGAAAAAGAGATGTATATTATTGGCAGGAAAGAAATATATTAAAATATTTAAAGAAAGAATGGATAAAACATGCGGTTTTCAAAATTGATTCAAATACCTGTTGGGAGTGAATTTGCAGTAAAAGACCTTTTGACGAAATACTCTGTTTTTTTGGATGAATCCTTTAAAACACTTCAGGATATAATAAGATTAAAAAATATTTCTGCAGGATTGGTATTTGAAATCACAAAATTTGGGGGATTATTAAAAACTTCTGAGTATTTAAAAGTTACTGAAAGTTTAGGCTTAGAGACAATGATTTTGTCAAGAATAGAACATCCTATTACATTAAATTGGGCAAATAAAATTAAAAAATCATTTAATTATATAGACCTTGATTTTAATCATTATATAGAAAAAACGTCTAAGTAAATATACTTTTATATAAAAATAAACATATATTTTATAAAAACAGATTTTGAAAGTCCATCAAAGGTAAAATAATAAAAATGCCGGAAGTTCCGGCATTTTTATCAATATTGATGCATGTTAATAAATTCAACGAGTATTTCTTTCTCCTGAAATGTTTCTTGGAGATATTTTTATTAATCTTTTTTCATGCCGGGTAATTTTTCAAAATATATAAAAATAGAAACTATATTCATAGCCATAACCACGGGCAGGGCCCCCCATAAAAAGAAGAAATTATTTATAACAAATAAAATAATAAGTTGTTTAGTTATTATTTTATTATTAATGTTATAGTTTTCCTGTAAATTAAACATCGCAAATAAAATGGAACTAAAAATTAAAATATATCCTATAAGATCTTTTGTTGAAACTGGATAATCACTAAATTTTTTAATTATTACGGTTAATAATATTAAAGGGCTTATACTTTTAATAACTTTAAATAATATTTTTTTATTCATTATCATTTACCCCACGAAGCTATATCAGAAGTTATTGCTCCTTCGATTGCTCCAAGAACTATTCCTCCAGCCAACCCTGATAACGTAATTGGATTAGAACTAACGGCTGCCAATCCAAGATATCCTATTGCCCCGCCAATTCCTCCCCACTTTGCTGCTTCTTTAGTTTCTTTCCATCCTTCAATACCTTTTTGGTTAAATTCTTCAATTTTTTGAGCATTTTTTTGCTGAAGTTTTTCCCAAGCTTCTGAACCTGTAACGTATTTTCCTTGATTGACATGTCCATACCCACTAACATTTCCTTCATAAATAGCATCCATTCTAATGCCCATAAAGCCACCTCCTGTGAAAAGTTTACTTTAATTGATTTTATAATAAAGAAACATAATTCCTTTCAGCATTGCTGAAAAAGACAACTTAAATTCAGGTTCATAACTAGTTCGTTTTCTCATTAAAAAAACCCCTTTCTTTTTTTCAATTTTATGATATCACTTTCTTATTTTTTGTCCAAATCTTGTAAGTGGTGAATACGGTATTCTATTTTATAGATATTCCTTTGTTAAGGATTTGTTATTTAATTTCTATGATATAATGAACATTTCTTTATTCCTATTTTATATGTTATAATTACTTTAGAAAGAGAAAATTGGGGGTAAAAGAATGAATGAACAGAAGGTTGTAAACCTCTTAGGGTTTGCCTCTCGAATGCGGAAAATTATTTTTGGAAAAGATAATATTAGAGAGTATATTAGAAATCCAAAAAGAAGAAAAAAATTTATTATTATAGCTTCTGATGTAGGTGAATCAATAAAAGAAGATACTATAAAAAGATGTCAGTCTCACAAGGTTCCTTATGTTTTATTATCTAACTATACGAAAGAACAATTAGGTAGGGCATTGGGGAAGGATGAGATAAGTGTTGTAGGAGTCCTAGATGAAAATATAGTTAATGGAATTAAAGAGGTAGTGAACGTTGGAGGTGATTCAATTGTCTAAGACGCGGGTATACCAATTGGCCAAAGAGCTTGGAAAACATGCAAAGGAATTTTTAGAAGAATTAAAGGATTTAGGATATAATTTAAAAAGTCATATGTCTTCTTTAGAAGATGAAGACGTTAAAGCTATAAAAGAATATTATGAAGCTGAAAAAGTTAAAAACAAAAAAGAAGAAAAGAAAGAAGAAAAATCTTCGCTAGTAAAAAAGGAAGAAATTAAAAAGAAAGAAACAAAAAGATATGATAAAAATAAAAAGCAAAAATTTCAGAAACATGGTAAAAAAACATCAAAAAATTATAATAAAAAAGAAGAGAAAACAGAAATAGAAGAAATAAAAGAAATAAAACTTACAAAATCAGAATTAAAATTGGATATTCTTGCTAATAAATTAGGAAAAGGTCAAAATGATATTATAAAAGAGTTTTTTATGAAAGGTAAAGTTTTAAGACCTGGACAATTATTAACAGAGGAACAAGCTGAAGAAATTGCAATGATGTTTAATGCTTTGATTGAAATAGTGGAAGAAACAATTGATCCAAAAGTTAAAGAAACAAAATCTGAAAAGATCGATCCAGAAGATGTTTTGAAGGAAAGATGGAAGAATTTGTATGAAGAAAATGAAGATAAATTAATTGAAAGAGCACCAGTGGTTACTATAATGGGACATGTTGATCATGGTAAAACAACTTTACTTGATAATATAAGAAACACAAAAGTTGCAGAAAAAGAAGCTGGTGGAATTACACAATCAATAGGTGCTTATCAAGTAAATTATGAAGGAAAAAAGATAACGTTTATAGATACACCTGGACACGAAGCTTTTACAGAAATGAGAGCTAGAGGAGCTCAAGCAACTGATATAGTTGTATTGATTATAGCAGCTGATGATGGTGTAATGCCTCAAACAATTGAAGCGTATAATCACGCTAAAAATGCAAATGTTCCAATAATTGTTGCGATAAATAAAATTGATAAACCTAATGCAAATATTGATTTAACAAAGCAACAAATGGTTGCAAAATTAAATCTCATTCCAGAAGATTGGGGTGGAGATACAATTACAGTTCCTATTTCTGCAAAAGCTGGTCAGGGTATAGATGAATTATTGGAAATGATATTATTGGTTGCTGAAATGCAAGAAATAAGATGTTATCCTGAAGGATTAGCCAGAGGGGTTATAATAGAGAGTAAATTAGATAAATTTTTAGGACCAGTTGCAACCACTATAATTAAAGATGGAAAATTAAAAGTTGGAGATTATTTTGTAGCTGGTAGTACATTTGGAAAAGTTAGAAGGATGATTGATCCAAATGGTAAAAACGTAAAGGTTGCAGGACCTTCAGATCCAGTACAAATTCTTGGATTTGAAGAAGTTCCAGATATGCACTCAATATTATATGGAGTAAAAACCTTACATGAAGCTAAAGACTATGTCGAAAAGAAAAAAGCGCTTGAAGAAAAAGTTGTTCAAAAAAGGCATATAAGACTTGAAGATGCATTAAAAATGATGCAAGAAGAAGGAGAGCAAAAAACATTAAATATTATCTTAAAAGCAGATACATTTGGTTCATTAGAAGCATTGAAAAATGCTATAGCAAAACTTGAAAATCCAGAAATAGAATTGCAAGTTATTCATGGTGGTATTGGTGCTATAACAAAAAGTGATGTTATGTTAGCAACCGCTTCTAATGCTGTTATTTTAGGATTTAGAGTAAAAGCAGATAGTGGTGCGGTGAAATATGCAGAACACGAAAATATTCAAATTAAGAGATATGATATTATTTTTAATTTAATAGATGATTTGAAAAAAGCATTACAGGGTATGTTGGAGCCTGAAGAAAAAGAAGAAATTACAGGTGCTGGGGAAGTAAAACAAGTGTTTAGAATTAAAAAGGTTGGTAATATTGCAGGGATACAATTAAAAGAAGGATATGTTGAAAGAGATGGTGGAGTAAGGTTATATAGACAGGGGAAATTAGTATATGATGGAAAAATAGAATCATTGAGACATTATAAAGATGAGGTTAAAAGAATTGAGGCGCCAAAGGAATGTGGTATTAAAATTCTGAATTTTGATGATATTAATGAGGGTGATGAAATGGAATTTTACAAATTTATCCAGGTTGAAAGAACTTTGGAATTTGGTAAAGAAGAATAATATAATATATATTAAGCTCGCTAAATGCGAGCTTGCTTTTAATGTTGAAGATTTCCGGTAGGGAGTCAAATCAGTAAAAAAGAGCAAAAAGGAAATAATTAGCTATAAAAGAAGCTAATAGTTTGAGAATATTGAAATTCAAAAATAAAAGAAAATAAATAATAAAACAAGGATGAGAAAAAATTATTTCATGGGAATATAAGGTACATTGTTTTTAAGTAAATAAAAAATAAGATTGACAAATTTTCTACCGCTTAATACAAGAGCTCTCATATGACGATGAGAATTAGATTCATTAAACTTTTTCCAGTAATATTCTTTGAAAATAGGATTATGATATCTAAGAGAAT